>CAWVYN010000056.1:0-5300 GCA_963934425.1 uncultured Flavobacteriales bacterium
CTGGTGCTGACATAACAGATGCCGCCAATAAATGTTTTGCAAACATTATCTGTTGTACCGGATCATCTCCACCTAAAAAGCCAATATATGCTGCCAATACTCCGCCAGCAATGGTTGCCATTCCTCCACTCATAAGGCACAACATTTCTGACATAGTCATTTTGTCTAAATAAGGCTTTACAAGTAATGGCGATTCGGTCTGTCCTAAAAATATATTTCCGGCAACCGCTACACTTTCTGGCCCTGAAAGCCTCATTATTCTTTTCATTAGCCAAGCAAATCCGTAAATAATCTTAGGAATAATTCTCCAATAATAAAATAGGGATGTTAGTGCTGAAAAGAAGATTACTGTAGGCAATATCATCACTACAAAATTCATAAGAGGAGATTCTATTAGACCTGTTTCAAATGATCTGAAAAGAAACATAGTACCATCTTGGGTAAAGGAAATAATCTTTGTAAATATCTTCCCAACAAATTCAAAGCCAAAAGATATAATTGATACTTTTAGTATTAATAATGCAAACAGGATCTGTATAGCCAGTCCTTTTGCAACCAATGTCCAATTGACTTCTTTTCGGTTTCTGCTGAATAAAAAAGCAATTAATAAAAGTGAAATAAGCCCTAAAATCCCTCTAAATATTGAAGTAAGTGTGATTCCTGAAGTGGCAATTATTGCAGGTGCAATTTCAGATCTCAAAAAAGCATAATTGATGCCATTTTCATTTAAAACTAAAGAATTCTCATCAGAAGTTATTTTATAGGTTCTTGTTATTTTTTCAGGGAATGTATAATGAAAGGATAAATTGTTTTCATTCAATTCCCAACTTCCATCAGCAATTAATTCTGCTTCAGAAATCTTATAATGAAAACTTCCGTCAGTATTAATTTGCATGGCATCACCATCAGAGATTGGTTTTAGATTTTCTCCTATTTCTATTGTTTCAGGAAGTATGTAATCAAAGTTCCATTTTCCTTCAATATTTTGCGAAAAAGAAAACAAAGAAATAATTGCAAAAGAAAATATGAGGAAAAATCGCTTCATCTAATTGTCATTTCGGCTATTGATTTCATCTCTAATTTCAGAAGCCTTTTCATAATCTTCCGCTTCAATAGCTTTTTTTAACAGCTTTTTTAATTTGCTTAAAGTCAAGTCTTTCAAGCCCTTCTCTTCAGAAGTTTCTTCTTGTCCCTCTCCAAAAATCAAATCGTCCTCTAATGTTTTATCCAAAATAATACCGGCCTTACTTAGCACATCTTCATAAGTAAAAATAGGGCACTTAAAACGAACAGCAAGTGCAACTGCATCAGAAGTTCTTGCATCAATTTCCACTTCTTTTTTTCCTTTTGAATTACAGAAAAAAGAGGCGTGAAAAATTCCCTCATTTAAGGTGTGAATTACAACCTTACTAATATTTATATCAAAATGATCATTTATACTTAAAAACAAATCATGAGTAAGCGGCCTTTCTGGAGGGTCAGAATCTTCTAAAGCCAAAGCAATGGAACGGGCTTCACACCAACCAATTACAATAGGCAATTGTCGTTTTCCTTCTAATTCATTCAGGAGTAAGACATAAGCATTGTTTTGCGAATCACTCGTTTTGAGTGCAGCTATATCAAGTTGAATTAATTTCAAATTTTAGTTTTTAGCGTTTTTAATTTCCTCAATCAGTTTCGGAACCACCTGAAAAGCATCACCAACTATACCATAATCTGCCGCCTTAAAAAATGGTGCTTCTGGATCCGTATTGATTGCTACCATAACTTTGGAAGAATTTACCCCAGCCAAATGCTGAATTGCTCCTGAAATTCCAATTGCAATATACAGGTTAGGAGCAACTACTTTTCCAGTTTGCCCAACATGTTCTCCATGTGGTCTCCAGCCAATATCGGCAACTGGCTTGGAGCATGCTGTTGCAGCTCCAAGTAAATCTGCCAATTCTTCAATCATTCCCCAATTCTCTGGGCTTTTCAATCCTCTTCCTGCAGAAACAATTATTTCTGCTTCTGCTAAAGAGATTTTTCCACTAGCAATTTCTTCTCCTTCAATCGTAATGCTTCTATTCCCTGTTGTATTTATTTTTTCAATGCTACAATCTCCTCCTGTTTCTGTTAGCCCGAAAGCATTTGGGGCCAAACAAATAATCCCTTTTTCAGTTTTTATAATAGTTTTCTCAATTGCTTTTCCTGAGAATGCTTTTCTGCTTACAGTTATAGGAGATGTGCTTAACGGAATAGAAATCACATTAGATGACATTCCTATTTTTAGTTTTGCAGCCAATCTGGGGGCAATCATTTTTGAAGTATAAGTGCTTGCAAAAATAATGATGCTTGCATCTGTCGTATTTTCTGCAAAAAAATTGCTTGTTTCCCGACTATCTCCTTTATTAATACTACTTGCTGAAAGCACTTTATTAGCGCCATAATTCCCTAATTTACTTAGTTCATCATCTGAAACTTCACCAAAGGATAATGCAATTACATCTGTTGCTAAAAGTTTGGCAGTTTCATTTGCATAGGATACCGCCTCAAATGTACTTTTTCTAAAAGTTCCTTTCCAATTTTCTGCATATACTAATACCGACATTTTTTCTATTTTATTAAATAACTTTTGCTTCTGACTGAAGAAGACTTACCAATTCTTTTTCATTTCCAGCTTCAACTAACTTACAAGCACCTTTTTCTGCTGGCTTTTCAAAATTTTCTGATGAAGTTAAATTTTCATCAGAAGATGGCTCCACAACCGTTAAAGGTTTACTTCTGGCTTGCATAATTCCTCTCATATTTGGAATTCTTAAATCACTTTCTTTAACTAAACCTTTTTGCCCTCCTATAACTAAAGGTAAATTTGCCGATAAATTTTCTTTTCCTCCATCAATTTCTCGATTTAGTTTTGCGGTATTTCCATCTATTTCTAATCCGTTACAAGCATTTACAAAAGGCAGATTCATCATTTCAGCAATCATTCCACCCACCGCACCTCCGTTGTAATCAATAGATTCTCTTCCTGCAATTATTAAATCTGCAGGATTTTCTTTCAGATAAGTAGCAATCGCATTAGCTGTAAAGTAACTATCGGTCGGCTTAGCATTTATTCTAATTGCACTGTCAGCACCAATGGCTAATGCTTTACGCATTACCGGCTCAACTGAAGCGTCTCCAACTGTAATTACCATTACATTTCCAGCTGTTTTTTCTTTCAGAATCATGGCTTTTGTTAGCCCAAATTCATCATAAGGGTTGATCACAAATTGAATACCACTGCTATCAAATTTACTTGCGTCTCCCGTAAAATTTATTTTTGAAGTAGTGTCCGGTACACTACTAATACAAACTACAATATTCATTTTACTTTTAAATTTAGTTAAGATTTGCAAATTTAATGAAAATAAGGAGAATAATAGAAAGTAGTTATTTGTTTCTCTTTTTCAATTAAAATATTACTTTTGCAGCCGAAAATTACAGATAAAAAAATATTAATTAAATCTAGAAAAAAATGGAAATGATCGTAAAATTTTTACCACTATTTGGAATACTTGCCCTTGGGTTTGTGTTTTGGAAGAATGCTTGGGTTTCTAAGCAAGATGAAGGTGATGATAAAATGAGAAGGATAGCAAAAAATATTGCAGATGGAGCAATGTCATTCTTGAAAGCAGAATACAAAGTATTGGCAATATTTGTTGCTGCAGTTGCTGTGCTTTTATATTTTAAAGGAAGTTCGGAAGAAGGTTCTAACGCAATGGTTGCAGTATCCTTTATTGTTGGTGCAATCTGCTCAGCATTGGCTGGTTTTATTGGCATGAAAGCGGCAACCAAAGCAAATGTAAGAACTACTCAAGCTGCTAGAACATCACTAGGAAGTGCATTAGAAGTTGCTTTTGCTGGTGGAGCCGTTATGGGATTAGGCGTTGTAGGATTAGGTGTTTTAGGATTGAGCGGATTATTTATGCTTTATAGCGGACAAGGATGGGAGCTAAATGAAGTATTAAATGTGCTTTCTGGTTTCTCTTTAGGCGCTTCATCTATTGCTTTATTTGCAAGAGTTGGTGGTGGTATTTACACTAAAGCTGCTGATGTAGGTGCTGATTTGGTTGGAAAAGTAGAGGCAGGGATTCCAGAAGATCATCCTTTGAATCCAGCAACAATTGCAGATAATGTTGGTGATAATGTTGGTGATGTTGCTGGTATGGGAGCTGATCTTTTTGAATCTTATGTTGGTTCTATTATTGCTACAATGGTATTGGGAGCTGCTTATGCAACTCTACCTGAATTTAGTGCTTTTGATGGATTAGGAGCTGTTTATTTACCACTTGCCTTAGCTGCAGTTGGTATTGTAATGTCGATTATTGGTACATTTTTTGTAAAAGTCAAAGATGGTGGCTCGCCACATAAAGCTTTAAATATTGGTGAGTTTGGTTCAGCAGGATTAATGTTAGTAGCATCATATTTTATTATTAACCAAATGCTCCCTGAAACTTGGATTGATTCGGGTACGGAATATACAGCAATGGGTGTATTTTGGGCAACAATTGCAGGTTTAGTAACTGGTTTATTGGTCGGAAAAGTTACAGAATATTATACAGGAACAGGAACAAAACCTGTTAATTCTATTGTTGAGCAATCAGAAACTGGTGCTGCAACAACCATTATTGCTGGTTTAGGTGTTGGTATGATGTCAACTGCTATTCCAATTCTATTGATAGCTGCTGCTATTTTAGTTTCTCACAGTTTTGCAGGGCTTTACGGAATTGCAATTGCTGCTGTTGGAATGCTTGCTAATACTGGTATTCAATTAGCAGTGGATGCTTATGGACCAATTTCTGACAATGCTGGTGGTATTGCCGAAATGGCTGAACTTCCTTCAGAAGTTAGAGAAAGAACTGATAAATTGGATGCAGTAGGAAATACTACCGCTGCTATTGGAAAAGGTTTTGCTATTGCTTCTGCTGCACTTACTGCATTAGCTCTGTTTGCTGCTTTTATGCAAACAGCTGGTGTTGACACTATTAATGTAGCAGATCCGAAGGTAATGGCAGGATTGTTAATTGGGGGGATGCTGCCTTTTGTATTCTCTGCACTTTCAATGAATGCTGTAGGGAGAGCTGCAATGGCTATGATTGAAGAAGTAAGAAGACAATTTAGAGATATTCCTCAATTGAAAGCGGCATTAGAGGTAATGCGGAAATATGATTCAGATATGAGTAAAGCAAGCCCTGAAGATAGAGCAATTTTTAATGCTGCTGATGGTGTTGCTGAATATGATAAATGTGTAGATATTTCAACAAAGGCATCCATTA
>CAWVYN010000057.1:0-5284 GCA_963934425.1 uncultured Flavobacteriales bacterium
TAGGGCAGCAAAAAATGCTTTGGACACTCACGGCTACGGAATGTCTTCAGTACGTTTTATTTGTGGCACTCAAGATATTCATAAAAACCTTGAAACAAAGATTTCTAACTTTTTAGGAATGGAAGACACTATATTATATGCAGCTGCTTTTGATGCAAATGGAGGAGTCTTTGAACCTCTTTTTTCCTTAGAAGACGCAATTATTTCAGATGAACTGAATCATGCCTCTATTATTGACGGGGTGCGTTTGTGTAAGGCAAAAAGATACCGATACAAAAATAACGATATGAGAAGTTTGGAAGAACAATTAAAACTTTCTCAGAAACAAAGAAACAGGGTTATTGTTACTGATGGAGTTTTCTCTATGGATGGTTATTTGGCTCAGCTAGATAAAATTTGTGATTTGGCAGAAAAATATGATGCCTTAGTTATGGTGGATGATTCACATTCTACTGGATTTGTAGGGAAAACAGGTAGAGGAACTCATGAATATTGTGGTGTTATGGGTAGGGTTGATATCATTACTTCCACTTTAGGAAAAGCTTTAGGTGGTGCTATGGGCGGTTTTACTTCTGCAAAAAAAGAAATTATTGATATGTTGCGCCAAAGGTCTCGTCCGTATTTATTCTCAAACTCATTAGCACCATCCATTGTAGGAGCTGCAACTAAGGTATTAGATCTCCTTTCGGAGACTACAGATTTGCGTGACAAATTGGAGAAAAACACAAAATATTTCAGAGTAAAAATGATTGAAGCTGGTTTTGATATAAAAGATGGAGTTCATCCTATTGTTCCTGTTATGCTATATGACGCAAAACTTTCTCAAGTTATGGCAGATAAATTACTAGCTGAAGGAATATATGTTATCGGCTTTTTTTCTCCAGTTGTTGCGGAAGGCCAAGCCAGAATTAGAGTCCAAATTTCAGCTGCTCATACTTTTGAGCAATTAAACAAGGCAATTTCTGCCTTTTCTAAGGTAGGAAGAGAGTTACATATTATTGAATAAGTTTATTTGTTGTATAATAAAATTAATTGTAGATTTGCAACCCTTAAAAATTAGGACTAAAAAAATAAAATTGTGGATACATTAAGTTACAAAACGGTTTCAGCAAATAAAGAAAGTGCAGATAAAAAATGGTGGATTGTAGACGCTGAAGGAGCAATACTAGGAAGAATGGCATCAAAAGTTGCCAAAGTTTTAAGAGGAAAGTATAAAACAAACTTTACTCCTCATGCTGATTGTGGAGATTATGTTATTGTTATCAATGCTGGAAAAATTGTGATGACAGGAAACAAAATGGAGAAAAGAGAGATCTTTTCGCATACTGGTTTCCCAGGAGGTCAAAAGAGAATTACTCCAACTGAGATGTTAGCAAAAGATGAAACTTCAGTTGTAAAACATGCAATAAAAGGAATGCTTCCAAAAAACAAATTAGGAAGAGCAATCCTTAAAAATTGTCATATTTATGCCGGAACTGAGCACGGAAAGGAGGCGCAAAAACCACAACAATTAAATTTAAATGACTTAAAATAAAATGGATACTATTCATACAATAGGAAGAAGAAAGGCAGCTGTTGCCAGAATTTACATGTCAGAAGGAAAAGGAAATATTATTATCAACAAAAAAGACAGTAAGGAGTATTTTTCAACTGACACATTGCTTTACAAAATAAACCAACCACTTAAAGTTGCAAACTTGGAAGATAAGTTTAATATAGAAGTAAGTGTTGTTGGCGGAGGAACTACAGGACAAGCTGATGCCATTAAATTGGCAATTGCAAGAGCTCTTTGTGAGTTTGATATAGAAAACCGGCCAGCACTTAAAGCTGAAGGATTGCTAACAAGAGATCCCAGAGTAGTAGAAAGAAAGAAACCCGGACAAAAGAAAGCAAGGAAGAAATTCCAGTGGGTTAAAAGATAGAATTTTAATTATTAATTAGTGTTTAGCATCTAAACTTTTAGGACAAGTTGAAAAGCTTCTACCTTAAGGTTGCTTAAACAAAGTAAAAAGAAAGTAAACATGAGAACAAATTTCAAAGAATTATTAGATGCAGGTGTGCATTTTGGTCACCAAAAAAGAAAATGGAATCCAGCAATGACTCCTTATGTATTTATGGAGAAAAACGGAATCCATATTATTGATTTGAACAAATCAGTAGCAAAAATTGAAGAAGCAGCTTCTGCCATGAAACAAATTGTAAAATCGGGAAAAAATATTTTATTTGTTGCAACAAAAAAACAAGCAAAAGATATTGTAGCAGAAAAAGTGAAAAAAATAAACATGCCATACATTACTGAAAGATGGCCAGGCGGTTTGCTTACCAATTTTGTAACTATCAGAAAAGCGGTAAAAAAGATGGATACAATTGACAAGATGAATGAAGATGGTACAATTGATACTTTATCGAAAAGAGAAAGGTTGCAGATATCCAGAACTAGAGAAAAACTAGAGAAAAACTTAGGTAGTATTTCTAAAATGAATCGCATTCCTTCTGCCATTTTTGTAGTTGATATCAATAAAGAAAAAATAGCAGTTTCGGAAGCCAAGAAACTCAATATTCCAACTTTTGCAATGGTGGATACCAATTCAGACCCTAATTTGGTTGAATTTCCTATTCCTTCTAATGATGACGCTACAAAATCTATTGAATGTATAGTTGAAATTTTAACTAATGCAGTAGCCGAAGGCTTAGAAGAAAAGAACAAAGTAGATGAACAAAAGGCTATGGAAAATGCTAAAAAAGTAAAAGCTAAAAAAGAAAAACAAGAACAGGAAGCAAAACAAGAAAAAGAAGAAACCTCAAAAACAGAAAAATAGAAATGGGAGAAATTAAAGCAGCTGATGTTGCCGCATTAAGAAAACAAACAGGAGCAGGAATGATGGATTGCAAAAAAGCATTAGTGGAAGCTAATGGTGATTTTGATTCTGCAATTGATGTTCTTAGAAGAAAAGGACAAAAAGTAGCAGCAAATAGGGCAGACAGGAAGGCTAGTGAAGGAGTTGCAACTACCAAAATAAATGCAGATAAAAAATCAGGAGTAGCAATAGTACTTGCTTGCGAAACGGATTTTGTTGCTAAGAACGATTCTTTTAAGGAGTTAACAAATAAGTTTGCTGAAATTGCATTAAATCATAAAGACAAAGAATCTTTCTTGAATGCAGATTTTGGAGGAATGACTGTTGCTGAAAAATTAATAGAACAAACAGGAGTAATTGGTGAAAAATTAGAACTTTCAGCTTTTGAAAGAGTAGACGCTTCTTTTGTTGGTTCTTACATTCATGGAATAAAAATTGCGGTATTAGTTGGATTAAATAATGCAGTTGAGAATGCAGATACTCTATCGAAAGACATAGCCATGCAAGTAGCTTCAATGGGGGCAACAACTTTATCCTACAAAGATTTTGATACAGATTTTGTTGCTTCTGAAACAGAGGCGAGAATTGCAGTAATTGAGAAAGAGAATATTGAGTTAGCAAGGTTAGGTAAAACGCTTAAAAATGTACCAAAATATGTTTCAATGGCTCAACTTACTGAGGAGGTAATTGCTAATGTAAAAGCTGAAATTGAGGATCAACTAAAAGCAGAAGGAAAACCAGAGCATATTTGGGATAAAATTGTTCCTGGAAAAATAGATCGTTTTATTTCTGACAACACAACATTGGACCAAGAGATGTGTCTGCTTGATCAGAATTTTATTAAAGATGAAAAACAAAATGTTTCCGATTATATAAAAACATATGGTGATGTAGGAGTTAGTAGTTTTAAAAGAGTTTCACTAGGATAATCTTTATATAAATAAATTGAAGAAGCCACTTTTTAGAGTGGCTTTTTTATTGTTCAAAATTTATAAAGCACATTATTTTTACTTTAACTGAAATATATATCTTTGGAAAAATTTAATTTTCAATGAAATACAAAAGAATTTTATTAAAATTGAGTGGTGAGGCTTTAATGGGAAAAGAGCAATATGGTATTGATCCCAAAAAATTAACCGATTACGCAAATGAAATAAATGAGATTACTAAGCTTGGAGTAGAAGTTGCGATTGTAATAGGAGGAGGTAATATTTATAGAGGAATTCAATCGGAAGGAGCTGGTTTTGACAGGGTTCAAGGTGATTTCATGGGGATGCTTGCAACTATTATTAATGGCATGGCTCTGCAATCAGCACTTGAAAAAATTGATATTCAAACCAGATTGCTTACAGCCATAAAAATGGAACAAATTGCAGAACCCTACATTAGAAGAAAAGCAATTCGTCATTTACAAAAAGGAAGGGTTGTAATTTTTGGAGGAGGAACGGGAAATCCTTATTTCACAACTGATACAGCTGCTACATTAAGAGCAATTGAAATTGAGGCAAATGTTATACTTAAAGGCACAAGGGTTGATGGTATTTATACAGCTGATCCTGAAAAAGATGAAACTGCACAAATGTATGATTCTATTTCCTTTGATGAGGTGTATGAAAAAGGATTAAAAGTTATGGATTTGACAGCTTTCACCCTTTGCAAAGAGAATAATTTACCAATCAAAGTATTCAATATAAACCTTAGTGGAAATCTGAAAAAGATATGTAGTGGCGAAAAAATTGGAACTTTGGTCAATTTTTAATAATCTTGTATAAAGCTTTTCACCTATGACAGAAGAAGTAAAATTTCATTTAGATATTGCCAAAGAACAAATGGAAGAATCCGTAAAGCATTTGGAAGTAGTATTAGCAAAAATTAGAGCTGGGAAGGCTAATCCACAAATGCTGGGCAGTGTTCAAGTGGATTATTATGGCACTTCAACACCAATTAGTCAAATGGCAAATGTAAACACTCCAGATGCTCAAACCATTTCTATTCAGCCATGGGACAAATCTGTTTTGCAGGATATTGAGAAAGCAATAATGGAGGCAAACCTTGGATTTACCCCCATGAATAATGGTGAAATGATAATCATAAACATTCCTCCACTTACAGAAGAAAGGCGTTTGGAATTAGTAAAACAAGCGAAAGCAGAAACCGAATATTGCAAAGTAAGTATCAGAAATGTACGTCATAAAGCTAATGATGAAATGAAAAGATTAGGGAAAGAAGGATTGTCAGAAGATATGGGAAAAGATGCAGAGACTGAAGTGCAAAAACTAACTGATTCCTACATAAACAAAACAGATGATTATTTCTCTTCTAAAGAAAAAGAAATTCTTACCATCTAATACATAAATAATAGAAAATTTTGGACTCAATTATGAGTCCTTTTTTTTGCTCAGATTTATTTTTTCTTAATACAGTAA
>CAWVYN010000058.1:0-5222 GCA_963934425.1 uncultured Flavobacteriales bacterium
ATATTTTATGGTAGTCACAAAAAGTGTATCAGAGCTGAAATTTTTCAATACCACTATAGGATAAACAGGACTTGCACATTCTACATTTAGATTATTAGGCTTTATTATTGCAGATATCCCAGCATCTGCATTTGGTAAAATAAAAGGCTGGCAACCATTTGAAGAGATAAGCCCAACACGAGAAGTGTTTAGCACAGCCATTGTTCTTTGCTTTTGTCCTTGTGTAAAAATATTCATGCAAGCATCATCCGAATAATCCATGAAATTCATAAACATATCCCCACTGTTTGTACAAGATGGTTTTGGGTGGATGTTACATCCGAAATTGGCTTGTTCTTGCTCTGGTGTGTCAGTTACATAATCATCTCCACAAGTATTGTCTCCCCAAATGTGAAATAAACTAAGCCAATGCCCAACTTCATGGGTAGCTGTTCTCCCTTTATGATATGGCTGGCTTACTGTCCCTATAGTTCCAAATCTTTCATAATCAATAACAATTCCATCTGTTTGACTATTTCCGACTCCTGGAAATTGAGCCCACCCCATAACACTTCCTAAAATGTCGCACACCCAAATATTTAAGTATCTGTTAGTATTCCAAGCACTACTTCCTCCAAAGTTGGTAAAGAAGATGCTATCAGAATAAAGATGGAATTCAGGAAGATTAGTTTGTTTTCTGACAATACCAGTTGTTGGAACTCCCAAATATCTTTTTGCTAAACAAAATTCAATTTGCATATCAGTAGCAAAGGGCAGAAAATCAAATGGTGTATTGCTTGCGTCTTGGTTCAATCTTCTGAAATCTTTATTCAACACATCAATCTGTGACTGAATTTGAGTATCTGAGATATTCTCAGAATTGTTTTTATAAACTACATGTACTACCACAGGTATAGTAATAGCATTAGTTTTTGTATTTGCATTTTCATCAATCCATTTCTGGACATTTCGTTCTAAAAGTTGTGATTTTCTAATACTTTCTGGATGAGATTGACGATAAAGTTCCAATCTTTCACTTGTTCCACAATTTCTCTTTTCTTGTGAAAAACAAAGAATGCTTAACAGAATAAAAAGGGTGAAAAATATTTTTTTCATAGAAAGGCAAATTTACGGCTTTATTTAAAAAGAGAAAGAATAAAAGTTTAATTTCGGCTACTAAATAAATTGAAATGAAACTAGTTTTTGCTACTAATAATTTGAATAAAATTTCTGAGTTAGAGGATTTACTTCCAGCTAATATAGAACTGCTAGGGTTGAAGGACATTCGTTGCAATCAGGAACTTCTAGAAACACAAAACACATTAGAAGGGAACGCTATGCAAAAAGCAGAGTTTGTTTTTGAGCATTTTGGTTATAATTGCTTTGCGGATGATACGGGACTCGAAATCGAAACATTAAACAATGAACCAGGTATTTATTCTGCCCGCTATGCTGGTAAGGATTGTAGCTCTAATGACAATATGGAAAAAGTATTACAAAAGTTAGCAGGGATAGAGAATAGAAATGCAAAATTCCGTACAGTAATTGCACTAATTATAGATGGTAAAAAATTATTATTTAAAGGAGAATGTGAAGGTGAGATTACAAAAGAAAAAAAAGGAGAGAAAGGTTTCGGATACGATCCTATTTTCTTGCCAAAAGGAGTTGATACAACTTTTGCCCAAATGACTAAAAAGCAGAAAGGAGCAATTAGCCACAGAGGAAAATCTACAAAAAAGTTAGTTGAATTTTTGCAAAAGGATTAATCGCCAAAAACTTTTTTAAGTAGAGCAGAGGTTCTTTCTTTCGGATTTTCTCTTATAACAATTTCTTGTTGTGCAAGCATAAAAAACAATCCATTAATTGCCTTCTCAGTAACATAAGTCTCCAATTCTGGATTTACTTTTTCTATAAACGGAATCTTGTTGTAAGTAGTTATTACATTTTTCCAATGTTTTGAGGCATTTACTTTATCTAAAGAATTTTTAATAATTGGCTTGAAAGTAGCAACTAATTCAGTATTTGTGTTCTTATTTAGGTAATCTGTTGCAGAAGTTTTAGCGCCTTTCACAATACCAATTGCATCATTAATACTCATTTTTTTGATGGCATTTACAAATATTGGTTTTGCTGATATGACCGCATCTTCCGCTGCTCGGTTCAGGTTTAGTGTCACCTCATCTACCTCTTTTTGCATACCTAGTTGTTTTAACTTATTAGCAATTTTGGTAGCATTTTCAGGAAAAGGAATTTTTATTTTAGGATTTGCAAAATATCCATTCTTTACCGAAAGCACACTTACCCCTTTTTCTGTTCCTTTGTTGAGGGTTTCTTTTAAGGCATTTACTGCTTCTTCTTCTGAAAATGAACTTTTATTTATCAGCTCTTTATTTACTTTCTTGGCTGTTTCTTTTAAATCTTTCCAACTTTGAGCTTGTGTAAAAAAGGGTAAGCAAAAAAGCAGAATAAGTAATTTTTTCATTTAATGTTTCTTGATTCCTCCCATTTGTGTTTTTGTTCTTGGCTCTATGTAATTTCTTGAGGTAGTACATTGTGCAAAAAAGTTAAGGGAAAGTATTGCAATGATGAGCTTTCTCATGCTTTTACTCAATACTTAAAAGCTCAACAATAAAAATTAAATTGGCGTTTGGTGGGATGCCAGCTTGCGAAATCCCATCTTTACCATAAGCTAATGTACTAGGAATTGTAAGCTTCCATTTATCACCAACACTCATTAGTTGCATTGCTTCTACCCATCCAGGAATTACACCCTTTACAGGAAAAGAAACCGGATCTCCTCTTTCTATGGAACTGTCAAAAACAGTTCCATCCACTAACATCCCATGATAATGAACGGTAACTTGATTCTCAGTAGTTGGGGTTACCTCTCCTTCTCCCCTTACTAAAACTTCATATTGTAATCCGCTAGCAGTTGTTATTGGACTTTCATTCACCACCCTATCATCTATCCAATTTTGTGCTACTGCAAGTATTGAATCTTGCATTCTTAGTTTTTCAGTTTCCAATTGTTCTTGTAATTTTTTAAAATAATTTTCAAGAATTTTCTGAGATTGTTCTTGCGTTATTAAAAGAGAATCATTATTAAAAACATGTTTGATGCCCATACTTACTGCATCTGCGGTTATATTCTCAAGCCCTTGCCCTTGTAGTTGCAATGCATTAAAAGCACCTAAACTATAACTTACACTATCAAGCTGAGTTTCTAATTTTTGAGTATAAGTATCAAAAGGATTACAACCGGAAAGAATAATTGCCGCTACTAAAACAAGTAATTTAAATTTATACATATTTTTTTTTCGGCAAATATAAACTTTTACATTTTGCAAGATGTTTTGATATTGCTTTATTTGTATATTAGCAAAATTCTTTAAAACCAATATGGAAATAGTAAAAACGCCCATTGAAGGACTCCTAGTAATTAAGCCAAAAATCTTTACAGATGATAGAGGTTATTTTTTTGAAAGCTGGAGCAAAGTGGCTTTCGAAAAAGAAGGATTGCACCTAAATTTTGTGCAAAATAATCAGTCGCTTTCTGCAAAAGACGTGTTAAGAGGTTTGCATTTTCAGAATCCTCCTTTTGCACAAGGGAAGTTGGTTAGTGTAATAAAAGGTGCGGTTTTGGATGTAGTAGTGGATATTCGAAAAAACTCAGCTACTTTTGGGAAGCATTTTTCTCTTGTTTTAAATGGAGAGAACAAAACTTCTTTTTGGATTCCTCCAGGTTTTGCACATGGATTTATCACTTTAGAAGAGGATACTATTTTTTCATATAAATGTACAGAAGTGTATAATAAACAATCCGAAGGATCTATAATGTGGAATGATAAATATTTAAATATTGATTGGGGAATTGAAAATCCAAATGTTTCGGAAAAAGATGCTATTTCCAATACTTTTGCTCAATTACAATCAAAATTCTAATGAAGAAAAAAACTAACTCCTTTCTATCCTTTCTTGCTGTTTTATTCCTCTTTTTTCTTTTGTTTTCTTCTCCTACTAAAAAATTATCTAAAGACACAATTCATCAGCAGCAGTTTAATGCTAAGTACAATATTTTTTCCATAAATAAACCAGAAAGTATGGATTTCTGTGGGGAAAAAGTAAACCTAAAATCTGAAGATATTTGGGAAAGAATGGATAAAGAACTTTTGAAAAATATTTATTGGCAATCCAATAGTATGCTTTATTTAAAAAGAGCAAATAAATACTTTCCCATAATTGAACCAATATTAAAAGCCAACAATATTCCTGATGACTTTAAGTATTTGGCAGTAATTGAAAGCGGTTTGGAAAATGTAGTTTCTCCTTCTAAAGCAGCTGGATTTTGGCAGATTATGGAATTTACAGCAAAAGAATATGGATTGGAAGTAAATAAAGGAATAGATGAGCGTTATAATTTAGAGAAAGCTACCCAAGTTGCTTGTGAATATTTAAAAAATGCTTATGAGAAATTTGGCAGTTGGACTATGGCTGCTGCATCTTACAATAAAGGGAAAAATGGCATCAGAAGATTGATAGAAACACAAGGCACTAATAACTATTATAATTTACATTTGAATAATGAGACTTCAAGATATATTTTCAGAGTTATTGCTGTAAAAGAGATTTTAGAAAATCCGAAAAAGTATGGATTTATCTACAGAGAAAAAGATTTGTATATTTTTCCAAAATACAAAGTAGTAGAAGTAAATTCTACTATTGATGATTTAAGTGCATTTGCAAAACAACATGGTACAAATTACAAGCTCTTAAAACAATTTAATCCTTGGCTGAGAACAATTTCTTTGCCTGATAAATCCAAAAGAATATATAAATTGAAAATCCCAACTGATAATTCCCTTTTAGTTTTTGATGATTTTCTAACTCCTGCAACTCAGCAACAATAAATAATGAGAAAGCAAGAAAGCATTAATATTTATGGCGCTCGAGTTCATAATCTAAAAAATATTGATTTAGAAATTCCTAGAAATAAGTTAGTTGTTTTTACAGGGCTTAGCGGAAGTGGAAAATCTTCTCTTGCTTTTGATACCATTCATGCAGAAGGGCAAAGGCGTTATTTGGAAACTTTCAATGCTTATGCCAGACAGTTTTTAGGTAACATGGAACGCCCAGATGTTGATAAAATTACAGGACTTAGTCCGGTAGTATCTATTGAACAAAAAACTACAAACAAAAATCCAAGATCAACAGTAGGTACTATTACTGAAATTTATGATTATATG
>CAWVYN010000059.1:0-5176 GCA_963934425.1 uncultured Flavobacteriales bacterium
ATCGAACCAGGGACACATGGATTTTCAGTCCATTGCTCTACCAACTGAGCTAAGGCACCAACATAATTGGGACTGCAAATTTAATCGTTTTTTTCTTTTAGTGAAATATTTTTTTGTTTTCATACTCCCCACTTTTGAAATGTTTAATTTTGCCTTCAAATTATTTCAATGAATCTTATAATTGATATTGGAAATACTAGCACTAAAGTCGCTATTTTTGATAAAGCAGATATTCTAAAACAGCAAGTTTTTATTGAGCCTACTTTAGCTGAGATTTTACTTTTCAGTAGAGGTTTCTCTATTTCTGCTTCTATTATTTGTTCCGTTAAAGAGAAAGACAATAATATTCAAGCAATCACCTCCCATTTCAATTCTCTATTTCTAATGCACAAAACTGCCACTCCCATTTTGAATGATTATAAAACAACTCAAACATTAGGGAAAGATCGGCTTGCTGGAGTTGTTGGAGCAAATGCCTCATTTCCAAACAAGAATATTTTACTTATTGATGCTGGAAGCTGTATTACCTTCGATTTTTTTTTAGAAGGAAAATATTGTGGCGGCAGAATCAGCCCAGGACTTCAAATGCGCTATAATGCTTTACATACTTTTACCAATCAGTTACCTCAAATTAGAGTTTCTGATATACATTTTTCATTTGGAAAGGATACAAGTTCTTCTATTATTTCTGGTGTTCAGCAAGGGGCGATAGATGAAATGGATGCAGTAATAGATGTTTTTGGAAAAGAAAATAAGGATTATATCGTTATATTGTGCGGAGGAGACCATAATTTCTTTGATAAACACTTAAAAAATAGCATATTTGTAGATCCTTTTATCGTTCTAAAAGGACTAAATATAATTCTTGAATTCAATGCAAAAAAATAAAAGTTATTTTATCCTAATATTTCTCTGTTTTTGTGGCAGTTTATTGGCTCAGAACCAAATAAATTCTCCGTATTCCCGCTTTGGTATTGGCGATTTACAATCTAATATCTTATCAGAATACGCAGCAATGGGTGGTAGTTCTATTGGAAGCTATAATCCAAATATTGTGAATCCTTACAATCCGGCCTCTTATTCTGCTTTTAAGGCAAATTCTTTTATTTTTTCAACAGGAGGAGCACACCAAACCACTAAAATGCAAACTATAGATCTGCAACAAACAACCAATAATTCTTCTTTTTCTCATCTTATTTTGGGGTTCCCAATTAGTAAAAAGATTGGAGCAAGTACAGGCTTGTTGCCTTTTAGCAATATTGGTTATCATATTGAGGACTCTGAAATTGATCCAGATCTGGGCAATATCAATTATTCTTATAATGGAGATGGAGGGCTTAATATTCTATATGTGGGTGCGGCTTATCATTTGACCGAAAACTTATCTATTGGCGCAAATGCCAATTATCTTTTTGGAGGACTAAATAGAAATAAGAAAGTTATTTTTTCAGATGGGGAGACGTATAATACAAGAAAAATATCCAGTATTTCAGCAAAAGGATTTTTCTATGAATTGGGCCTACAGTATTATAAAGATATCAATGAAAGAACACATTTTACATTGGGCTTTACAGCTAATAACAATGCCGAGATTTCAGCGAAAAGATCTGTGCTTACAGAAACCTATGAACTTGCTTCTTCTATTTATGAAGTAGTAAAAGACACCATGGAAAACACTTCTACTGGCTTTACAAGCAATATGATTTTACCAAAAAATATAGGTATAGGATTTTCTTTAGCTATGGATAATAAATGGCTTTTTATGGCGGATTTTAGTATGCAAGACTGGTCAGAATATCGGATGTTTGGAGAATCTGATTCTTTAGCAAATAGTATGAAATTTTCAGGTGGATTGCAATTTACTCCAGATAAAATGTCGGCAAATAAATATTGGAAACTCATCAAATTTCGTTTTGGTGGTAAATTCCAAAAATCCTATTTACAATTATACAATACACAACTAAACGAAAGAAGTGTAACATTTGGATTCGGGCTTCCCCTTAGAAAAACAAAATCAGAAATAAATCTTGCGGTGGAAATAGGCGAGAGAGGTACAACAAATAATAATTTAATCAAAGAACAATTTTTGCGTTTGCAAATAGGGCTGAGTTTAAAAGATATTTGGTTTGTAAAAAGAAAATATGATTAAAAAAAGATAAAGAATGAGAAGATATTTTGGAATATTATTTTGTATATTAGTGCTAACTCCAGCTGTAAAGTCACAAAGTAAATATGGAAAGGATAGTGTACAATGCGTAATAAATCTTTCCCTTTACAGAGAATATTATAAACAAAAAAATTATGATGATGCCATAAAGTCTTGGAGGTGGGTTTATAACAATTGCCCTACTTCAAGTGGAAATATCTTCAAAAATGGACCTACTCTTATTAAGCATTTGATGAAGAAAAATCCTGAAAATAAACAGAACTATATCGATACCCTTATGATAATTTATGATAATAGAATTCAGTATTTTGGAAAGCAAGGATATGTACTTGGCAAAAAAGGAGCAGATCTGATAAAATATTCTCCTTCCTCTTTTGAGCAAGCCTTTAAAATTTTGGATCAATCTATCTATTTGCAAGAAAAAAAATCGGATGCGGGATGCTTATTGGCCTATTTTAAAGCTACCACTTTGATGGAAAAAAATGGAAAAATGGAAAAACAAGCAGTTCTGGAAGCTTATACAAAAGTGGCAGAAATTATAGATTATAATTTGGTAAATAATCCAAAAAACGAAAAATTTTATGCCCAAGCATCTGAGATAATTGAGTCCCTTTTTGCGCCATATGCTAATTGTGATGATTTGATTGGAATTTTTTCTGCAAAGTTTGATGCTTCTACTAAGGATGTTGATTTTTTAACAAGAATAATTAAACTTTTAGACAGTAAAGAATGTGCCCATAATCAGCTTTATTTTGATGCAGCAACAAGATTACATACGCTTGCACCTTCTGCACTTTCTGCAAGTAAAATGGGGAAACTAAATGTTATGAAAAAGAAATATTCTGACGCGATTGATTATTTTAAGCAAGCAGTAGAATTAGAGGAAGACGGAAGTATAAAAGCAAGATACTATCTGGAATTAGCTGATGCTTATCGAATTTTTGGCTCATATTCCACAGCGAGAATGATGGCTTTCAAATCAGCAGAATTACGCCCAGAATGGGGGGAACCATATATTAGTATTGCTAACATTTATATTTCTTCTGCTAAAAAATGTGCTTCTTCAGATTTTGAAAAAGAAACTGTTTATTGGGTTGCTGTAGATAAATTCATCAAGGCAAAATCAATAGACAAAACACTTACTGAAAAAGCAAATAAATCCATTGCTACTTATTCTAAATATTTTCCAAATACAGAAAGTTGTTTCTTTAATGGAGTTGAATCTGGAAAGAGCTATAAGGTTGAGTGTTGGATAAATGAGAGTACTAAAGTAAGAACAAGAGATTGAGAAGCTTAAACAGAATAGTTTGTTTACAATATTTTGTATTGTACTTTTGCGTTCTTCTTGCCTCTTGTAGTAACGATCCTAAGATTGTAGAAACTTTTGTGAGCAGTGAAGAATTACCTTTAGAAACCATGAAGCAAGCTGAATTGTTTTACACGGAAAAAGGAAAAGTAAAGGTTAAGATATTAGCACAAAAAATTGAAAGATTTACAAAGCCAAATTCAACTGTTAATTTTTCAGATGGAATTGTCGTTTATTTCTATAACGACTCCTCAATTATTTCATCTACCCTCACAGCAGAGCAGGCCATTATTGACGAAAAAAAAGAGCAGATGATCGCACAAATAAATGTAGAATTAGTAAATCAGAAACAGGAGAAACTTAATACCGAACAACTAATTTGGGATGAAAAATCTAATCTTATTTTTACAGAAAGAACAGTAAAAATTAGCAGTAAAGAGGAAGTAATCTTTGGGAAAGGCTTTGAATCTACTGCTGATTTTTCCTCCTATAAAATTAAA
This sequence comes from uncultured Flavobacteriales bacterium, assembly GCA_963934425.1. GTDB lineage: Bacteria > Bacteroidota > Bacteroidia > Flavobacteriales > BACL11 > DUAL01. The sequence continues at coordinate 3,974 of CAWVYN010000059.1, forward strand.
AATGTTAGAGGAAACATTAATATAAGTGAAAGCCAGGATAGTTTGAAATAAATAATTTTTTCCTAATTTTACCAATCTTATGGAAGTAGTCCTCCTTATCGCAATTACCCTTTTGTTGTCCGCTTTTTTTTCTGGCATGGAAATTGCTTTTGTTTCAGCTAACAAATTAAAGTTAGAGCTGGATAAAAAATCTAATAGTTTTACTTCAAAGATTATTTCCATTTTCACAAAACAAGAATCGCACTTTATTGTAAGTATGCTTATTGGAAATAATATTGCTTTGGTAGTATATGGAGTACTTATGGCACAAATTTTAGAATTTAATCTAAGTGAAATTATAACTTCTTCCTTCCTTTTAATTATTGTGCAAACCATTATTTCTACACTTATTATATTGGTAGTAGCAGAGTTTATTCCAAAAGCAATTTTCCGAATTAATTCCAATAGTGTTCTGAAGTTCTTTTCTATTCCACTTTTAATTAGTTTTCTTATTTTATACCCTTTTAATCTTTTAATGATTACACTTTCCAAGTGGATATTGAAAATTTTCAAAGTAGAAATAGATGAGAATCAAAGGTTATTTGACAGGGTAGATTTGGATGACTATTTAAGTATGTTAAATAGTAATGAAGATGAAAATATAGAAGTAGAGATGCTTCAAAATGCTCTTGAACTCCCAACTATAAAAGCAAGAGAATGTATGATTCCTAGAACTGAAATTGTAGCGGTAGAGATTAAAACAAGTATATTAGAGCTAAAAGAAAGATTTATAGCATCCAAACTTTCAAAAATTTTAGTATACAAAAATGATATTGATAATGTAATTGGATATGTTCATTCTCTAGATTTGTTCAGAAAACCCAAAACTATCAAATCGATTTTGATGCCAATTCCAATTGTAACTGAGCCTATGGCAGCAACTGATTTACTTCAGCTGTTTATCAATCAGAACAGAGCAGTGGCTGTAGTGGTAGATGAATATGGGGGCACCTCCGGAATGGTAACGGTGGAAGATGTAACAGAAGAAATTGTTGGTGAAATAGAAGATGAACACGATAAAGACATGCTAATTGATAAAAAAATAGATGATAAAACTTTCCTTTTTTCTGCTAGAATGGAAGTAGATGCCATCAACAAAAAGTATGAATTAAATCTGCCTACTTCTGAGGAATATGAAACTTTGGCTGGTCTTTTGCTTCATTT
>CAWVYN010000060.1:0-5156 GCA_963934425.1 uncultured Flavobacteriales bacterium
ATTTTTGCTAATACTTTCTGTTTTGTAGAAATGTGCTAACCCATCAAGCCCAAGTCCGTGGGTTGCCATTAAAAAACTATCTACTTTCACGTCTTTTTGCAAAGCCCCAGAAGTACCTAATCGAATAATATTAAGTGATTTTTTTTCAGAATTTATTGTTCTCGTTTCAAAATCTATATTTACTAAAGCATCCAATTCATTTAGTACAATATCAATATTATCTGTGCCGATTCCTGTAGAAAGTACAGAAATTCTCTTTCCATTGTATTCTCCAGTGTGAGTTACAAATTCTCTGTTTTCAATAATAAAATCTATTTTATCAAAATGATTAGAAACTTTCTTTACTCTTGATTGATCACCAACAATAATTATGGTGTCAGCAATTTCTTCTTTCGATAAATTTAAGTGATATACCTTTCTCTCATTGGTAAGTATTAATTCTGTATCTTTTATTGCTTTCATAAATAATGTAGTAAATTTGCAAAATCAAAAATAATAAATTATGTCAATAGTAACCAGTCGTATTCTAATTCCTATTGGTTTTTCTGATCAATCTATGATTGCTCTAGGACAGGCTTTCAATTTAGCGAAAATTAAGAAGTCTGAAATCATTTTACTATCGGTAATTGAAGAGCCAAACAGAATAGAATCTCTCTTTTTGGATGATAGAACACACGAATTACAGCAAAAAGTAAATGATAAATTAGTGGAAGTTGGTAAAAAATATGCTGAGAAATATGATATTCATGTGGAAACCATGGTTGCAAAAGGAAGGGTTTATGAAAAAATAATTGATGTTGCAGAAATGGTAAATGCCGACTTGATTGTAATGGGAACAAACGGAACACCAAAAGGAGTGATGAAGAAAGTAATCGGATCTAATGCCGAAAGAGTTGTTCGTTTGGCGCATTGCCCTGTGATTACTATAAAAGGGAAAAACCATAAAACTGGCTGTGAGAATATTATTCTTCCTCTAGATTTGGAAAAACAAACTAAAGAAAAAGTAACTTTAGCAATAGAGTATGCTAGATATTGGAATGCAACAATCCGTATAGTTTCAGTTTTATTAAAAGATAGAGAAGAAATAAAGGATAAATTAGTTCGAAATTTGAATCAAGTAGAAAAATTTATTATGGATGCTGACTTGCAATGTTCTGCTGAACTTCTAGAAGGAGAAAACGCAAAGGGTTTGGCTTCTTCCATTCTAGATTATGAGAAAAAATTTGAGTCAGATTTAATTTTGATTATGACAAGGCAAGAAGATGTCTTTTCCAATAAATTAGGTACTGCAGCTAGAGAGATTATCTATCAGTCTGAAATTCCTGTAATGAGCATTAAACCTCATGAAAGGGAAGATGTACCATCTCCTTTCACCTACTAAATTTACTTTAATGTCAGTAACAGAAAAAGTGCAATCTTTGGTAAAAGAAATTGCTAGATTGCTGATTTCTCAAAACAAATCACTATCTGTAGCTGAGAGCTGTACTGGTGGTAAAATCTCTTCCATTATCACCTCTTTTTCTGGAAGCTCAAACTTTTTTAAAGGTGGGCTTATTGCTTATTCGAATTCAGTTAAAACAGATCAATTAGCAGTGAAGGCAGAAGATATCCAAAAGTATTCTGCAGTAAATGAAAAAGTAGCAATTCAAATGGCGGAAGGAATCAAAAATCAATTTTTAGCAGATTATGCTATTGCAACAACAGGATATGCTGGCCCAAATGGTGAGAAAGTAGGGCAAGTTTTTATTGCTTTTTCATCCAATATAAAAACCATTGTGAAAGAATGTTTTTTCAAAGGAGAAAGGAAGGAAATTGTAAATGAAGCAGCCATCGAGACATTAACCATTTTACTTGCAGAAATAAAAAAATAAAAAAACTTTCTTACAAGATTAAGTTATAGTATATTTGCAGCCAAAAATCAATAGAAATGTCAAGAGTTTGTCAAATAACAGGTAAAAAGGTAATGAGTGGAAACAATGTATCTCATGCTAAAAATAGAACAAAAAGAAAGTTTTATCCTAACCTTCAAACAAAGAAGTTTTATATTCCAGAAGAAGATAAATGGATTACACTAAAAGTTTCTGCAAATGCACTAAGGACTATCAATAAAAAAGGAATTACATCTGTATTATCTGAAGCAAAGGCAAACGGCAATACGCTTATATAATTTTTTGTAAAATAGATTTATTATAAAAAGTTGCTATCTTTGGAGGCAACTTTTTTTATTTAATAACTTAAAGCCAAACAAAATGAATAATTATTCAAGATTTTTAATTACATTAATCATCTCTTTTGTTTTTATTATTTCCTCGTGCACTAAAGAGGGAGAAATAATAGAAGGATGTACTGATTCTTCCGCTATGAACTACAATACTAATGCAACATCTAATAATGGTAGTTGTATTTATGCATACGATATAGCACAAGGTAATTGGAATATTGATCCTGATTGTGATGATTTGCCTATACCAGGGGTATCTTTAGAAGATATATTACCTGAATCTATAGAAGTACAAGGAGCTGGGAATAATACCTTGTTCATTGATATTGATGGCATACAAGTGACAGGAGATATTGACAATGATGGAAATATTGTCGCTAATGAACAAACGGTTCAAATTGATGTTGGTTTAGGAGTTCCAACTCCTGTGCAAGTTTCAGGGGATGGAAAAATAGAATCTGAAGATGCAGGGTATATGGATCTTACTTATTCGTTTGAGATTCCAATTCTTGGTTCTCAATCTACCTCTTGCTATATTATACTTAGCAGATAGGGCTCATATACTATCTTAATGAGGAAATTCATTGTATTTATCATTATCCTTTGTAGCAGTCTTTCATCTATAGGGCAGCAGTCATTTAGCCGAAAAGATTCTCTAAGAGGTAATTTAACATCAATTAGAAGTTGTTATGATGTTACTTTCTACGATTTATTTCTGATTATTGATATCCCAGAGAAATCCATTGAGATGTCTTATAATGAAATCTATTTTAAAGCTACCTCTGATTTTAATCACTTTCAAATTGATATGGCCAGCAATATGGATATAATGCTGATTGAATTTGAAGAAGGACATTTAGAATTCACTAGAGAATTTGATGCAGTTTTTGTTTATTTTCCTAGAAAGATAGAAAGGGGCGAGCAAACAAAAATTAAAGTTTGGTATGCTGGTTATCCAAAAGAAGCTATCAATCCTCCTTGGGATGGAGGTTTTTCTTGGGAGAAAGATGAGAATGAAAAAGATTGGATTGGAGTTTCTTGTCAAGGATTAGGTGCAAGTGTTTGGTGGCCTTGTAAAGACCATCAGTCGGATGAACCAGATAGTATGCGAATTACTTGCTCAGCAAAATATCCTAATAAGATTATTGCTAATGGAGATTTAAGAAAAGATACTGCCATTTGGAGTAATTATTTGAATTGTTGGCTCAATCAAAGCGAGTGGTTTGTCTCCTATCCAATTAACAATTATGATGTGAGTATTAATATTGGCGATTATGTACATTTTTCAGATGTATATGTTAGCGGGAATGATAGTTTAGATTTAAGTTATTATGTTCTTTCGTACAATGAGGAGAAAGCAAAAAAACATTTTAAGCAAGTAAAACCCATGATGCAATGTTTTGAGAATTATTTTGGGAAATATCCCTTTTGGAATGATGGATACGCTCTTGTTGAGACTTCTTATCTAGGAATGGAGCATCAATCCGCAATTGCTTATGGGAATGATTATTTAACTGGATATCACGGCAACACAAACTTTATTGCAGGACTTGATTTTGACTATATTATCATTCACGAAAGTGGACATGAATGGTGGGGTAATTCCATCACAACAAATGATATTGCAGATATGTGGGTGCAAGAAGGGTTTTGCACTTATTCAGAAGTGCTTTATGTAGAATGCGTGTATGGATATGAAAACATGTTAAAGTATGTAAATAATCAGAGAAATCGAATAAGAAATGATAAGCCAATCATTGGACCTTATCATGTCAATAAGGAAGGGAGTGGCGATATGTATCAAAAATCATCTCTTATGTTACATACGCTCAGAACACTAATTGAGGATGATAAATTATGGTTTGAAATACTTAAAGGGATTGCAAAGGAGTTTCAATATCAAACCATTGATGGACAACATATATTGGGCTATATCAATAAAAAAAGTGGAAAGGATTTTTCAGTGTTTTTTGATCAGTATCTCAAAAATAAAGATTTGCCTGAATTTCAATATAAATTAATAAAGCAAGGAAGAGATGTGACATTAATATACAGATGGGAAGCTATTGTTAATTTTGACATGCCAATTTTAGTTAATGCAGGAAATAATAACTTCTGGATTTATCCAAATTCTGACTGGAAAGAGGAAAGTTTAGGAAAAATGGATATAGATGATTTCATGGTTGTTGAAGAATTATTTTTAATTGAAGTTAAAAAGATAGATTAGTATTTATTGTTCGGATATTTTACTTATTTTCGCACCCCAATAAATTTTAAAGCAAATGGCAAAGAAAGGAAATAGAGTTCAAGTAATATTAGAGTGTACTGAGCATAAAGCTAGCGGAAAGCCAGGAACATCTAGATATATTACAACAAAAAATAAAAAGAATACTCCTGACAGAATGGAATTGAAGAAATTCAATCCTATTTTGAGAAAAATGACTATTCACAAAGAAATAAAATAAAATGGCAAAGAAAACAGTAGCATCCCTGCAGAAGAAAGGTGCAAAAGCATTTACAAAAGCTATAAAAATGGTGAAGAATGAAAAAGGAACATATACATTCAAATCTGAAATACTACCGAAAGAAAAGGTAAACGAATATTTAGCTAAAAAATAATTATTTTTTAGTTTAAATTAAAAGCTTCTTTCTATTTTTGAAAGGAGCTTTTTTTATTTACTAAAACACAATAAATTATGGGAATATTTGATAAGATTAAGGAATTATTTAAAAAGAAAAAAGATAAAAAAGAAAAAGAGTTAGTTGAAGAAGTTATAAAAATAGTTCCAAAGCCAGAACCCAAACCTGAACCGGAACCTGAATCAGAACCTGAACCAGAGGCTGAATCAGAGCCTGAACCAGAACTAGATCCTGAATCTGAACCTGAACCAGAGCCAGAACCAGAGCCAGAGCCAGAACCAGAGCCAGAACCAGA
>CAWVYN010000061.1:0-5132 GCA_963934425.1 uncultured Flavobacteriales bacterium
TATCGGTTTCAATTTGGGTTTCTCCAGGGCCTCTCATTCCAATCCCTCCTTTTTGTCTTTCAAGGTGTGTCCACATTCTGGTAAGGCGGGGAAGTAAATATTGATACTGTGCCAGTTCTACTTGTGTTTTTGCATTTGCCGTTCTGGCACGGGAGGCAAAAATATCTAATATCAAATTACTTCTATCTAATATTTTACATTCTAAAATACGTTCAATATTTCTGATCTGAACTGGACTCAAATCATCATCAAAAATAATGAGCTCTACTTCTCCCTCTTTTGCTAACTGTTTAACCTCCTCTATTTTTCCTTTTCCAATAAAAGTTTTATTGTTCGGAACAGAAAGTTTTTGGGTTATCTTTTTTATGGGAATAGCACCAGCAGTTTTCGCTAGAAAAGCTAATTCCTCCAAATATTCTTCTGCCTGATTTTTGTTTTGTTCGGGAGTAACTACTCCTATAAGAATTGCTTTTTCTTTTCCCAATTAAAATAGTTTATCAAAAGGTGTGCTAAGTAAAATAAGTGAAAGTGCTATAAAAAAATAAGTGAAAGTTTTTTTAGCCGATTTAGTATTGTCTTCTGTTTTTTTAGCTTTCACTTTCCCAACTGAAATAAGAATAATTGCAACTAGCATCATAAATGGGTGTTCTACAAAAGTTTCTCTACTCTCCGCATTTTTCATAATTACCGCCCAAGCAGGATTAGAAAATGCAAATTTTGAAAACACTAATATTCCAAATACCAATTGTAGATGAGCCAAAATCATACTAATCGAAAGAAGTTTGCCTTTTTTAAGGCAAACATCCTTGCCTAAGAAGGCAGCTAAAAAAGATTTTATAACCACCAAAATAAGCACAGGAATCAGTAAATACGGCAGGAGATTATGAAGCATTAATGACATAATTTGAGGTTTCGGTTTTGACAAATATACCCCTTTTTTATCAAATGAATTTTGAAATACATGGTGCTTTGCAAAAAATCTGTAAATTCACGGCTTGAATTTTGTCATAAATGAACAAACAACTATTCATTATTCTGCTCTCCATTTTTTGCTTACCGTCTTTTGGGCAAGAAACATTTCCGTTAAATGGAGTGGCTACTGAATTTGAGCCCATTTATGCTTTTATTAATGCGCATATAATTGATGCAGACAATGAAATCGCTAATGGGGTTTTACTCATTCAAGGAGACAAAATTCTGCAGGCAGATACTGGATTGCAAATCCCAAAAGACGCAATTATTAAAGATTTGAAAGGTGATTTTATTTACCCTTCTTTTATTGATCTCAATACCCAATATGGCCTGCCAAAAACTGAAAGTAGAGAGCATTCTTACCGTCCGCAGTATGATAGTAAAAAAGAAGGTGCATTCCATTGGAATCAGTCCATTCATCCCGAAATAAATGCTATCGATAATTTTCAGAACAACAATAAAAAAGCTGGAACTTTTAGAAGTATTGGCTTTGGAACAGTACTCACACACCCAAAAGATGGAATAGTTAGAGGAACTGGAAGCCTCGTTTTGCTTTCTGACAAAAAAGAACATCAGAATATTTTGATAAAAAATGCCTCTGCACATTATTCTTTTAGCAAAGGAAATTCCAGCCAGAAATACCCTACTTCACTTATGGGAAGTATTGCTCTTTTACGACAAACTTTTTTGGATGCAGAATGGTACTCCCAAAAAGCAAGCAATTTTAATTATTCTTATGAGGCCTTTAATAGTCAGCAAGATTTACCTCAAATTTTTACAATAAATGATGCTTTTGATATCTCAAGAATTTATAAAATAGCAGACGAATTTGAGGTGGATTATATTATTGCGGGAAATGGAGATGAATACAAACAATTAGATATAATTAAAGAAACTAATTTTTCTTTTATCTTACCACTTAATTTTCCTGAAAGTTATGAGGTTGATAATCCGGAAGAAACAGAAAATATATCACTCCAAAAGTTAAAACATTGGGAAAGCGCACCATTCAACCCTCTTATTTTGGCCAATAATAACATTGCTTTCTCTTTCACAAGTTCTGGACAAAAAAACCCAAAAGATTTTTTGAAAAATTTGAGAAAAGCTATACAGAAAGGGCTTTCTAAAAAAGATGCGCTTGCTGCCCTTACCACAGTTCCTGCTAGCCAACTAGAAGCAGAGCACTTAATTGGTACAATGGAAAGAAATAAGTACGCCAATTTTATTATTTGCTCCAAAGATATTTTTGAAGATGGTATTATTTATGAAAATTGGGTTGGTGGAAGAAAATATGAGGTAACCAAAAAACAAGAAATAGATATAAGAGGATATTATACGCTAAATTCTGAAAATTCTGAAAATAAGTTGGTAGCAATGAAAGGGGCTAAAGAAAAACCAAAAGCAACTATCTTTTTCTTAGACTCTCTGCCGCTTAATACTTCCCTTTTGGAGAATGAAGTAAGCATAAATACAAAGGATGGTGCTTTTCGTGCTGTTGGCACTTTTTCTAATGGAAAAATAAGTGGAAGATTTCAAGATGAAAGTGGAGCTTTTTATCAATTCTCAATGGTGCGTGATTCTCTTTTTAAAGAAAAGAAAAAAGACTTCTTAGCAGAAACGGATAGCATAATTCCTAAAATTTGGTTTCCTAATAAAGCATATGGTTTTTTGCAAAAACCTGTAGCGGAAATTATTCTTTTTAAAAACGCAACTATTTGGACAAATGAAGTAGAGGGTATTTTAGAAAATTCGAATGTTTTAATTAAAGATGGTTCCATTATTGCAGTTGGAAAAGAATTTGAAATTTCTGAGATTTTGAATAAAGATGAGGTAGTTAAAACAGTTGATGCTTCGGGCAAACACATTAGTTGCGGAATAATTGATGAACACTCGCATATTGCTATAAGAAGAGGAGTGAATGAAGGTAGTCAAGCAGTTACGTCTGAAGTGAGAATTGGAGATGTTATCAATGCAAATGACATCAATATATATAGGCAGCTTGCTGGAGGAGTTACTGCCTCACAGCTTTTACACGGTTCAGCCAATCCAATTGGCGGCCAATCCGCTCTTATAAAATTAAGATGGGGAAGCAATGCAGAAGAAATGAAAATTGAGGGAGCAGATGGTTTTATCAAATTTGCTTTGGGTGAAAACGTAAAACAATCCAACTGGGGTGATTTCAATAAGATACGTTTTCCACAAAGTAGAATGGGTGTAGAACAGGTTTTCTATGATGCTTTTTATAGAGCAAAAAAATATCAATTGGAGTGGGATTTGTATAATGCCATGCCTAATAGTATGAAAAGAAAATCGGAATCTCCAAGAGAAGATCTGGAGATAAATGCACTAGTAGAAATTTTGAAGAGTAAGCGCTTTATAACTTGCCATTCTTATGTGCAATCGGAAATAAATATGCTAATGCATGTAGCAGATTCTATGAATTTTACCATCAATACTTTTACCCATATTTTAGAGGGCTATAAGGTAGCTGAGAAAATGAAAAATCATGGTGCTGGAGGTTCCACTTTTTCAGATTGGTGGGCATACAAATTTGAGGTAAATGATGCCATACCTTATAATGCTACTCTACTAAATAATTCTGGTGTGGTAACTGCTATTAATTCAGATGATGCTGAAATGGGAAGACGACTAAATCAGGAAGCAGCAAAAGCAGTAAAATATGGGGGAACTACAGAGGAAGATGCATGGGAAATGGTAACACTCAATCCTGCAAAACTCTTGCATTTGGATGATAGAATGGGCAGCATAAAAGTAGGTAAAGATGCCGATATTGTTATTTGGTCTGATAATCCTCTTTCTGTCTATGCCAAAGTCGAGCAAACTTATGTAGATGGAATTTGCCTTTTTGATTTGCAAAGAGATTTGAAATTGAGACAGCAAAATTTGAAAGAAAGAATACGAATCATCCAAAAAATGATGAATGAAAAGGATGAAAAAAAACAAAAGCCGAAAAAAGAAAAAGAAAGATTATACCATTGTGACACTTTAGAACCATGATAAAAAAACTAATTGTATTTATATTCTCTTTTGCTCTTATGCAAGTTTCTTTTGCCCAAAATCATATTTTGTATTTGGGAGGGGTTGCCCATTTGGGCAATGGATTAAAAATTGAAAATGCTGCCATTGGGGTAAAAAATGGAAAGTTCTCATTAGTAGCCGATGCAAGTATTATAAGAATAGCCCCTACTGATTATGATACTATTATAAAACTTGGTGGAAAGCACATTTATCCAGCGTTTATTGTGCCAAATACTACTTTAGGAATTACGGAAATTGGACAAGTTCGTGCCACTCACGATTTTAGGGAAGTAGGTAGCTTGAACCCAAATGTCCGTTCGCTTATCGCGTACAATACCGATTCAAAAATTAGTAAAACAGTAAGAACAAATGGGGTGCTTCTAGCCCAAGTCACTCCAAGGGGAGGGACTATTTCTGGACAATCTTCAGTTATGCATTTAGATGGTTGGAATTGGGAAGATGCAGTGCTTAGGGCGGATGATGGATTACATTTAAATTGGCCAAATTCCTATTATTATACTGGCTGGTGGGCTGAGCCAGGAGAAAACAAAAAAAACGATAAATATAATAAGCGTGTTTCTGAAATAAAAAGCTTTTTTACAAAAGCTGAGGCCTATACTAAATCTGCAAATATTATGGATTTAAGAATGGAAAGTATGAAGGGGCTATTTAATGGAAGTAAAACGCTTTACATTCATACCGATTATGCCAAAGATATGCGAAAAGCTATTGAAATGGCTAGCAGTTTGAATATCAAAAAGATAGTAATTATTGGAGCAGAAGATGCTCTGAAGATTGTAGATTTACTGAAAGAAAAAAATATTTCCTTAATTTTAAATAGGGTTCATAGATTGCCTGACAAACAGGATAGCCCTATTGATGAGCCGTTTACACAAGCAAAAAAACTAAAAGAAGCAGGCATATTGTTTTGTCTTAGTTATGAAGGTGACATGGAAGCAATGGGTGCTAGAAATCTACCTTTTTCTGCTGGAACTACTGTGGCATATGGCATGGATTATGAAGATGCGATTGCTTCCATTACTTTAAATGCAGCCAAAATTTTAGGAATTGATACAGAAGTTGGTTCTATTGAACATGACAAAAATGCAACATTCTTTATT
>CAWVYN010000062.1:0-5050 GCA_963934425.1 uncultured Flavobacteriales bacterium
TCTGTAACTCTCCCTTGAGGATAATTATATGTCCTAATCTTTGCAGATCTATCCCCTGAAGAGACCATAGTTTTTCTATGCTTTGCATCTTCTTCTAACTTTTTTTGCAACTCAATTTCGTAAATACGAGAACGTAATACTTTTAGCGCTTTATCGTAATTTTTATGTTGCGATTTTTGATCTTGACATTGAGCAACAATACCAGTAGGAATGTGAGTTAAACGAACAGCCGAATAAGTAGTATTTACCGATTGCCCACCAGGACCTGAAGAACAATAAGTGTCTTTACGAATATCAGATGGTTTTAATTGAATATCAAATTCTTCTGCCTCAGGAAGTACAATAACAGTTGCAGCAGAAGTATGAACTCTGCCTTGTGTTTCTGTTTGCGGAACTCTTTGTACCCTATGTACCCCAGATTCAAATTTTAATTGCCCATAGACATCGTCACCTGAAATATTAAAAATGATTTCTTTATACCCTCCTGAAGTCCCATCTGCTATATCTACCAATTCTGTTTTCCATCCTTTAGTTGAGGAAAATGCCGAATACATCTTATATAAATCTCCTGCAAAAATACTGGCTTCATCTCCTCCGGTTCCTGCTCTAATTTCCATGACTGCATTCTTTGTATCAGTAGGGTCTTTGGGGATAAGCAATACCTTAATCTTTTCATCCATTGCCTCTTTCTTAGGCAGATCCTCATCCAATTCCATTTTTGCCATTTCTTTCATCTCCGTATCATTTGAATTGGAAAGGATATCTTTTGCTTCCGTAATATTTGCAACTAAATCACGGTATTCTTTATAAGCCTTAACAATAGGTTCCAAATCTTTATATTCCTTACTCAACTGCACATAAAGTTTCATGTCATTCATTGCGTCAGGAGATGAAATCAGTTTTTCAACTTCCTTATATCTGTCATTAATTGCGCTTAATTTATCTAACATATTAATATGTAAATATTCCAAATTCGGAACTTATTGTTAGCTTTTTACCTTCAAGATTTTCAACTCTTCCAATAATCTTAGCCTCTACATTAAAGGATTCTGAAATTAAAATAATATCTTCAGCAATCTCCTGAGGAACATACAATTCCATTCTGTGTCCCATATTAAATACTTTGTACATCTCTTTCCAATCTGTACCAGATTCCTCTTGTATTAACTTAAATAAAGGTGGTAACTCAAACATATTATCTTTTATGATATGTACATTATCTACAAAATGAAGAACCTTTGTTTGGGCACCACCTGAGCAATGTACCATTCCACTTATTTTACTTCTATATTTATCAAGAATTACTTTAATAATTGGAGCATATGTTCTTGTTGGTGAAAGCAGAAGTTTTGCAGCATCAAGCTCTGAATTTTTAATAATATCTGTCAATTTCTTAGAGCCTGAATATACCAAATCAGATGGCACAGACGGATCAAAACTTTCAGGATATTTCTCAGCTAAGCACTTAGAAAAAACATCATGACGAGCAGAAGTAAGGCCATTGCTACCCATTCCTCCATTGTATTCTGTTTCATAAGTAGCTTTTCCAGATGATGAAAGACCAATAATCACATCTCCACCTTTGATATTAGAATTGTCAATTACATCACTTCTTTTCATTCTAGTAACTACTGTAGAATCTACAATGATAGTGCGCACCAAATCCCCAACATCAGCTGTCTCTCCACCTGTAGAAATAATATTTACACCATACTTTCTATATTCTGCTAACAACTCCTCCGTTCCGTTGATAATTTCAGAAAGAACATCACCATTAATAATTGATTTGTTTCTTCCAATAGTAGAGGAAAGCATAATATTTTCAGTTGCACCTACACAAAGCAAATCATCAATATTCATAATTAATGCATCTTGGGCAATTCCTTTCCACACTGAAGTATCACCAGTTTCCCTCCAGTAAATATAAGCTAAAGATGATTTTGTACCAGCACCATCTGCATGCATTATCAAACAATAATTATCATCTCCTGTTAAATAGTCAGGAACAATCTTGCAGAATGCTTTAGAGAAAAGTCCTTTATCAACATTTTTGATTGCATTATGCACATCTTCTTTATCAGATGAAACACCTCTTTGGTTATATCTATTGGTTGTCATTTTTTTGTAAATAAAAAAGCATCCCTATCTAAGGATGCTTTCTTTTATTTTATATTTAGCTTACTTATTATCTGAAGGAATATCTTGCGCATTTTCTTTTTTCTCCTCATCTTTTAACTCAATTGTCGGGCCTTCCACTTCTTCTTTTGCTTCCTCTTTTGGTTTTGGAACATACTCTTGACTTACCACTTTAAAAGTAGTTCTTCTGTTATATTGATGCGCTTCTTCCCTATTTTTTCTTCTTCTTAATCCATCTATATATGCTTTTGAAAGAACATCACCAACCTTTAGTTTTCCATCTTTATATTCCACTACAAAAGGCTCTTTTTCTCCCATTCCAGATGCAGTTAATCTCTCTGTGTCAATACCTTTTTCAATCAAATAATGAATACACGCATCTGCTCTTTTTTGGGAAAGAATCTGATTTTGAGCATCTGTTCCTCTATAATCGGTATGCGAACGCAATTCTATAGTGATATTTGAATTCTCATTTAATGTAGTAATTAAAGCCTCTAAATCTTCAATGGATTTTTCTCTCAAATCCCATTTAGCATAATCATACTCAATTCTTGGTAAAATGATTTCTTTTACAATAGGATCTAATTCAAAATCAATAACAAAATCTGTATTCTTTTCAACTCCAATAGTAGTCATGGTCTTTTTCTTTTTCAAATAACCCTCTAAAGACGCCACCAATTCATAAGAAGTAATTGGTTTTATTTTATGATTGTAAGAGCCCGCATTATCTGTTTTCTTATCACCAGAATTTCCATTAGAAGCAATAAGCTGCACATTGGCATCCGTTAAAATAGCACCTGTTTTCGAATCCGTAACAACTCCTTGCAAAGTAAAAATAAGTGGGGGTAATTCAAATTGATAAATATCATCTCCACCTTTTCCACCTTTTCTGTTTGAAGTAAAATATCCTCTTTCATCTTTCCTTTCAATAATCATTCCAAAATCATCTCCTGGGGAATTCACTGGAGATTTTAAATTTATAACTGAAGTAAAACTCAAATTACTATCTGGTACAGATTTGTAAATATCTAATCCTCCCATACCTATATGCCCATCAGAGGCAAAATACAGCACGCCATCCGCATGAATAAAAGGAAACATCTCATCTCCAGCAGTATTAATTGCAGGGCCTAAATTCATAGGATCACTCCACTGATTTCTTTTTATTTTCTGTACCACCCAGATATCTTTTCCACCATATCCATCTTTTTGGTCTGAAGAAAAGAATATAGTACTTTCATCATCTGTAATTGCAGGATGCCCAACTGTTGCCCCACTATCTACCTTAATTTGTAGCTTTTGTGCTTCCGCCCACAATTTTCCTTTTCTTTGAGATACATAAATATCACAACCCAATTGTTTTTTCTTTTCTACCTTACATTTAGTAAAATACATGGTGCTACCTCTTTGGTTTAAATACATTGGACCTTCACTTGCTTCTGTATTTATAGTCTCCATCTCAGGGACTGGTGATCTCCATTTTGCTTTTTTATCAATTCTTGTTTTATAAATATCCATAAAACTCTCTCCAGTTCTTTCATCCATATCAGTACCTGTAGATCCTTTTCTAGAAGAAGCAAAATAGATTTCCGTATACTCTTTGTTCCCAAAAGCTGGAGAAAAATCGGAAAATCTTGAATTTACGATAGGCATTATTGCTACTTTATATCTAGTAGGATTTGCTTCCCAATCCACTGACAATTGGCAAGATTTTACACCTTTTTCTCCCCTAATGTCTGTAGGATTTAGCTTCACATATTTTTTATATTGTTCTAAAGCTTCTATATATTTGGCATTTTTCTTCAATATACCTGCATATCTTAGATGCACAATTACATCAGGATATTTGGCTTTTATAGCTCTTTTATAATAACTTTCTGCTCTTTTTGCATCTCTGTCAACACCCGTTAAACGGTAGCATTCTGCTTGTTTGAAAGTAATCTCTGCCTTCAAAGCTCTATTCTTAGTTTTTGAATATGCCTTCTTATAAAGCTCGGCTGCTTTGTTGTATTGTTCTAAAGCAAATGCTTTATCCGCTTTTTTGGTTTTTGAATTGCTAATGCTTTGCGCACCAACTTGCAAGGCCAAAACCGTACACAAATTAATCAATAGTATTCTTACAAAATAATTCATTTTTCTATTTTTTAAAACTTTGCTAAAATAAAGAATAATTTACAATTACAATAAAATGTGTTATTTTAATAAAACATTCATTTGTTAATAAAGTTTTGATAAGTCAACAAAAAACGAAAGGAGGAAATATTTTATGCAATAAATTAAAATTGTTTTTTTGTATTTGAAAACAAACAATACTAATCAAAACTTAAAAAAATGGCAAAATCTAAACTAGAATACGTTTGGCTTGACGGGTACGCTCCTACTCAAAATATGAGAAGTAAAACAAAAGTTGTGGAGGATTTTAGTGGAAAATTAAAGGACTGCCCTGTTTGGGCATTTGATGGTAGCTCAACAAGACAAGCAGAAGGGAGTTCTTCTGATTGTTTACTAAAACCAGTTGCTATCTTTACTGACCCTGAAAGAGTAAATGGTTTTTTGGTTATGACAGAAGTTTTGAATGCAGATAGCTCCCCACATGACTCAAATGCAAGAGCGAAAATTGATGATGACGATAACGACTTTTGGTTCGGATTTGAGCAAGAATATTTTATAATGGATGTGGAAACGCAACTTCCGCTTGGTTTTCCTTTGGGCGGATATCCAGGACCACAAGGATTATATTATTGCTCGGTTGGCGGGAAAAACACGCACGGTAGAGATTTGGTGGAAGAACATGCGGATATCTGTATAGATGCTGGTATTAATTTTGAAGGAATTAACCAAGAAGTAGCTTGCGGACAGTGGGAATTTCAGCTTTTTGCCAAGGGTGCTAAAAAAGCAGGAGATGAACTTTGGA
>CAWVYN010000063.1:0-4986 GCA_963934425.1 uncultured Flavobacteriales bacterium
AGAAAGTTTGATGCAAAAAGGATTCCAAAATAGTAATGATAGCACTCTTGCAGCTATACATCTTTTCAAAAATACAGATACCGATTTGTTTTCTTTTTTAAGTGATTCTTCACACAGAAAAAGATTAAAATCTTTAAATATGGAGGAGGATACTAAGTTCTGCTTGTCGCCAACATTTCAATCAGATATTATCCCTATTTTAAAAGATGGAAAACTAATAAAAGCTTGAAGAAACATCTTTTCATATTATTAATAGGGAATCAGTACTAATGCGGATAGCTCTTATTGAAGCATTTTTTACTGGCTCACACAAAAGGTGGGCAGAGGAATTACAATCTTTCAGTTCACACAAAATCGATATTTATTCATTAAAAGGAAATTATTGGAAATGGAGAATGCATGGAGGAGCCATTACTTTAGCCAAGCAATTGTTGGAAAAAGAGCAGCAGTACGATTTGATTTTGGCTACAGATATGATGGATGTGGCACTTTTCAAATCTTTGATTAGTGCAAAACATAACGATACGCCCATTGCTCTTTATTTTCACGAGAACCAATTGTGTTATCCTTGGTCAGAAACTGATAGAGATGTGCAAAAGAACAGAGATTCGCATTATGCTTTTATTAATTTTTCTTCCGCACTTGTGACTGATAGAATTTTCTTTAACTCTCAGTTTCATAAGGATGCTTTTTTTGGCGCATTACCCAATTTCCTAAAAGGATTTCCAGATTATAATGAGATAGATAGTATTGAGAAAATTGAAGAAAAAGATGAAGTTTTGCATTTGGGGATGGATTTACAAAAGTTTAATAACTACAAAATAGAGCAAAATGAAAAGCCATTAATACTTTGGAATCATAGATGGGAGTATGATAAAAACCCAACCGATTTCTTTAAAGCACTTTACAAGATACAAGAAAAAGATTTAGACTTTGAAGTAGTAATCTTAGGGGAAAATTTCAGGCAAATACCAGAAGAGTTTGAAATAGCAAAAGAAAAACTAAAAGACAAGATTGTATTTATGGGTTTTGCCCAAAGCTTTGAAGATTATGCATCTTGGCTTTGGAAAGCCCATATATTGCCAGTTACTTCAAATCAAGATTTCTTTGGTGGAAGCGTGATAGAAGCTATTTACTGTAACTGCTTTCCTATTTTGCCAGATCGTTTAGCTTACCCTGAACATTTGCCCAATCATCCTCATCTGTACTTTAACTCTTTTGATGAACTTTGCAAAAAATTAGAAAATGCAATTTTAGATTTTAGTGAGTTAGAAAATCTAAACTCCTCTGTAAAGCATTACGATTGGAAAGAGATAATAAAAGAGTATGATAAAAAACTAGAGCAAATAAAAAAGCCCTGAATTCAGGGCTTTTATTTTTTATGCATTAAATAATATTAATATAGTAACATTGTCAATCCTATTTCGAATGAAATAGTATTACTTTTTGTAACTAAATCAGCAACACTACCACTGCTTGACACACCCTGATCAACCTCAGTTTGTGTTAACATAGAATATCCTAATACTGGTTCAATAGAAATATTGTCATTTACTAGAATAGAATATCCTACACCAATCCCCAAACCACTAACTTTCCTTATCTCATCATCAGGATTATCTTGTTCTGATAGTTCGACTTTATAAGTTTGAGAACCCATACCATAAGATAATTGACCAAATAAAAAGCCTTCTCCCATTTCCATATAATATCTAACTCCTGGCTCAACTACAAATGTAGTAGTAGTTTCTTTCACATCATTCATTCCGGAACTATTTATATCACTAACATAATCGTCATTTGATCCATCTGACTGATAAATTAGACCTAAGGCAACTGCAAAATTATCAGAAACAAAATATCCAAATTTAACTGATTCAAGTAAAGCAGAAAAATCTGTTAAATTGAAATTTAAAGTAGAAGTGCTACTTTTGTCATATGCATCACTCCAGGAGCCTCCTAAGCCATCAATATCTGTTATGCTTGTAGTTGAATAACCAAGACCTGTGTTTAATCCAATAAGGAAAGTGCCTTGATCAGTTTGTGCAGAAAGGCTTAATGTTAAAAATCCTACACATAAGATTGTAATTAGTTTTTTCATAATTTTTTGATTTTAATTAATAAATTTTTGTTATGACAAATTTATAAAAAATATCTCACATTTTATCAATGTATTAGTACGTAAAATACAATTTATTTAAGATGCTTACAAACAGTAAATTAAGCAGAGATAGTAGCAAAAGCAAGTTTCTGTTTTTATAGTGTTCTTTTTAAAAAAAAACAGTTGGTTTACGAGTTTAACATAACAGGCATTACAAGCATCAAAGTGTTTTCTCCTTCATCTTGCCCATCCAAAGGTAGAATAATTCCAGCTCTGTTTGGGGCACTCATTTCAATGCTAATTTGGTTCGCGCCAATATTGCTTAACATCTCAATTATAAATTTAGAATTAAAGCCAATTTCCATATCCTCTCCTTCATATTGGCAAGTAAGACGCTCTTCTGCTTGGTTAGCAAAATCCAAATCCTCAGAAGTAATCAACAATTCACTTCCAGTAATTTTCAGTTTTATTTGATGAGTAGTTTTGTTAGCAAAAATTGATACTCTTTTAATAGAGGCCAATAAGGCAGCCGTATCAATGCTTAGTTTGTTTGGGTTTTCTTTCGGAATCACTGTCTCATAATTTGGGTATTTTCCATCTACCAAACGACAAATAATAGTAGTATCCTCAAAACTAAAAAGCGCATTGGTATCGTTATAATCCATCTTAATTTCGGAGCCCTCCACCAAAGTATTTTTGAGCAGAGTAAGTGGCTTCCTTGGTAAGATAAATGATGCTGTGTTATCAGCTATTACATCTGTTCGGCTATGGCAAACTAATTTGTGTGCATCAGTAGCAACAAATGAAATATTTTCAGCAGAAAACTCGCAAAATACTCCAGCCATTACTGGGCGTAATTCATCATTCCCAGCAGCAAAAAGGGTTTTATTAATAGCTTTAATTAGTACGTCCGCATTTAAATTGACAGAGGAGGAGGATTCCAATGCTGGCACTTTTGGGAATTCCTCTGCATTTTGCCCTGCTAATTTATACTGTCCATTTTCTGAATTAATTTCAATTCCAGAATTACTGTTATTCACCAAAAAAGTAAGTGGTTGAGAGGAGAAGGTTTTCAAAGTATCTAAAAGTAGTCGAGCAGGAATGGCAATTTTTCCATTTTCCTCAGCTTCTGCTTTTATTTTTGTCATCATTGTAGTCTCCAGATCAGAGGCATAGATATTAATGTTACCATCTGAAACATCAAACAAAAAGTTGTCAAGTATGGGTAGGGTATTGTTAGAGGAAAGAACACCGCTTAGTTTTTGTAATTCTTTTAACAGAGTTGAGCTATCAATAATAAATTTCATTTCCGTTTATTTTAGTGCGAACAAATATATAAGATTAGTTTTTATAGCAAAAATTATTTTTCTTTCAATTCATCAATAGTAATCAACAGTTTGTTGAAAACATAATTTTGAACCAGCATTATGTCTCCAGAATTAAATGTTGCATACATTCTTTCAACCGTATATTTTTCTGCCTCAGTTTTTGATCTTTTCTTGTCTCTCATCTGATAAATACTTAAAGAGTCCACTCCATTTTGATGTTCAATAATGAAAGTGTAAAGTTTTTTTTCGTCCGCTAATTTTTCTCTTACACTTTCATCTTTAAAAGATTCGCAATTTATATTTTGAAAAAGATTCAAATAAGAAAGAAGTGTTTCTTTTTGGCTTTTTATTTTTATTTGTTGAAAATCGAAAAGCGTAAGATTTTCCCTTTCATTTTTAATAGTAAAAGAGGAATCCATTCCTTTTTCATTTATTAATTGCAATGATTTTATTTCCTCTGCTTTTAACTTAAATATATTTCTATCTCTCCAAATAGTTGTATTTACTTCTTGTCCTTGCAATCCATATCTCGGCCCTAAAATTCCATTAAAACCAACGATGTGCATAATGTATGGTTGTTCTTGATTTTTAAGCAGCATATAAGTCCCAGAATGGTCAGATGTATTGCTTCCAATTGTGTAAATTTTTGTTGGTTTTTGTTCCCTGTTTTGGTAAATTTCAATTTTCACCCCATTGGTTGCCAAATCTTGAATTACTTTATTGTATCTACTTTCAGAAACAGGCCTTTGCACGCTTATATTTTTAATGGTTTGTAGGATAATTTCCATAGAATTATTTTTGACTTTATATCTATTGTTTATCTGCCAATTATTTTCCGTTTTATCCAAATTTATGCTGTTTCCTTTCATGTCCGCAATAAATATTTTTGAAATAC
This sequence comes from uncultured Flavobacteriales bacterium, assembly GCA_963934425.1. Taxonomy (GTDB): domain Bacteria; phylum Bacteroidota; class Bacteroidia; order Flavobacteriales; family BACL11; genus DUAL01. Next base: position 4,325 of record CAWVYN010000063.1, read on the forward strand.
TTGCAGTGTCTGAAACAGCAAAATCGTAAGCTAAACTGCTATCACTATTTTTGAATCTCATTTGCCACAAAAGCACAATTAAGAGCAAAATAATTGCTAGAATGATGAAGGTGTGTTGTTTATTATTAGGCATATTTTCTTCTTTTGTTATAAGTAAATAGCATTCCAAAAATTATAACGATGATAATAGGTAAGAGTAAATTCACAAGCTGAATAATGAGTTTGTGTTTTTGCAGTTTCTCTTTGTTGAGCAATCTAAGTTTTAGCTCTTTTGTTTTCAATGGGCTTAATAGTAGATCCTGCTTATTATCGAGTAAATAATGCATGGCATTCATCAAAAAAGTTTTATTTCCAGGATACACAAATTTCCCAAATTTATCATAACCCAATGGATAGACATTTCCTGTTTTCTCTGAAGAAGAATTCCGAATCATATCCCCATCACTTATCACAATCATTTTAGTATTCTCACCAGTTTCTCTAAAATCAAGCCCATCAGTTTTAGGCCTAATTCTATTTTTAAAAACCGACTCAAAATTTCCTTCCAGAAGCACAGCAACTGGAATGTTTGGATTATCAAAATATTCCTCTTTTGGAGGGTTTTTCAAAATACCCAAACTAATTCTTTGAGGGCTAGGTACTACTCTAGAGTTTTCAGAACT
>CAWVYN010000064.1:0-4969 GCA_963934425.1 uncultured Flavobacteriales bacterium
ATCAGTATTATAATCAAGGTGAGTATAGCAAAGCGATTGAGCTTTATAAAGAACTTAATAAAAAAACAGTTTCTGCTGCATATTTTTCTCCCTATCTAAATTGCCTTATTCAGATTGAAGATTATAAAGAAGCAGAAAAATTATCTGCTAAAATTGTAAAAAAATTCCCTAAAAGTTTAAATTACCAAGTAGATTATGGTTTTATGCAAAAAAAGAATGGAAAGGAAGAAAAGGCAAAAAAAACATATCAATCTGCAATTGATAATTTAAGCAAACAAAGTAGTCAAGCAATTGGACTTGGAAATGTTTTTGTTTTGCGACAAGAATATGATTGGGCGCTCAAGACTTATGAAAAAGCTAAAATTCTAGATCCCACTTATCCATTTGGAATGCAAGTAGCTAACGTGTACAAACAAATGGGCAATTCTGAAAAAATGATCACTTCTTACCTCTCCTTAATAGAACATCATCCTAATCAGAGACAAAGCGTAAAAAATAGGTTACAAATTTTCCTTAATAATGATGGTATTGAGAGTTCCAAAAACTATAATATCTTAAAAAAACAATTGCTCAGGTTTGTACAGAAAGAAAAATCAGGAACCGATTTCTCTGATATGCTTATTTGGCTTTTTATGCAAAATCATCAGTTTGAATTGGCTTTTTTACAAGCCAAAGCAATTGACAAACGGTTGAAAGAAGATGGGGAAAGAATCTTCGATTTGGCAGATATTTTCTTGGATAACTCCTATTACAATTTAGCAATTCATGCTTTTGAATACATCATTAAAAAAGGAGAAGAGAATACTTTTTATATTGATGCGAACATAAATAAATTATTTATATACAATCAAATGCTGGAGAAAGGTAAAAACACAAAAGAGATAGAAGATCTTGACAAACTTTATTTGGATATAATTGCTGAATTAGGCAAAAACAGAAACACTATTTCACTACTTTCTAACTATGCTCATTTCAAGGCATTCTATCAGCATAATTTAGATGAGGCAGCCAAGATTTTAGATGAGGCAATGCTTATTTCTCATTTGAATAAGTCGGATTTGGCAGAGTGCAAATTGGAGTATGCTGATATCATGTTGCTTAGTGGAAAAGTATGGACTGCAATTTTGTATTATTCTCAAGTAGAAAAAAGTTTCAAGGAAAATCCTTTGGGGCATGAGGCGAAATTAAGACGTGCAAAGATTGCTTATTATCAAGGAGATTTTGAGTGGGCTCAAGCACAATTGGATGTACTAAAAGCATCAACTTCCAAGCTAATTGCCAATGATGCCATGAAATTATCCTTACTAATTACGGATAATTTGGGTTTAGATACTTCAGAAATTCCTATGCAAACTTATGCAAGGGCCGATTTGCTATTTTTCCAAAACAGATTTTCAGAGAGTATCATTACACTTGATAGTATTCTAAGCAGTTATAAAGGACATTCTTTAACGGACGAGATTCTTTTTAAAAAATCGGAAATTTATCTAGAAAACAGTGAAACTGAGAAAGCAGTAGAAATGCTCAAAAAAATAGAGACTGAATTTTTTTATGATATTTTGGCAGATGATGCTATTTATACTTTGGCAGAAATTTATCAGAAAAAGCTGGAAGATAAGGAGAAAGCAAAAGCACTTTACGAAAAAATATTATTGGAATTTAAAGGGAGTATTTATACTTCTGAAGCAAGAAAGAGATTTCGAAAACTTAGAGGTGATAATTTGGGAGAAAAAGAAAATCTATGATTATTTATAATGTAACTATTAACATTGATAAAGAGGTAGAAACCCATTGGCTAGATTGGATGAAAAATACCCATATTCCGGATGTGATGCAAAGGGAATTGTTTATCGATTGCAAAATCAGTAGAGTACTAGCAGAAGAAACAGGTGGGCATACATATGCCATTGCTTATTCATGTAAAAATATGCACAATTACGAGAAATACCAGAATGAGTTTGCTCCAAAATTACAAGCAGAACATACAAATAAGTTTGCTGGAAAATTTGCTGCTTACCGTACCCTTTTAGAGGTAGTTCATATTCATGAATAGAGTAAGGGCAAAAAAATATTTAGGTCAACATTTTTTAAATGATGAGAAAATTGCAAAATCTATTACCGATTTATTATCAGAAAACACTGAAAAAGTAATTGAAATTGGCCCTGGGATGGGGGTGCTTACCCAGTTTCTCTGTAAAAAAGAAATAGATCTAAAATTAGTAGAAATTGATAAGGAGTCCATTTTGTATTTGACGCTGCATTATCCTCAATTAAAAAAAAATATGTTAGAAACCGATTTTTTGAAGCTTAATTTACAAGAAACCTTCGGTAATAATTTTTCACTAATTGGAAACTTCCCTTACAATATTTCTTCTCAAATACTTTTTGCAGTTTACGAAAACAAAGATATTATTCCAGAAGTTGTAGGGATGTTTCAAAAAGAAGTGGCTGAAAGAGTAGTAGCTAGAAAAGGTAAACAAAGAGGAATTTTGAGTGTATTATTACAAGCATTTTACAATATTGAGTATTGTTTTACAGTAGATGAACATGTTTTTCAACCTCCTCCAAAAGTAAAATCGGGTGTAATAAAACTAAAAAGAAATAAGCTAGAAAAATTGCCTTGTGATGAAAAATTATTCAAGCAAATTGTAAAAGCAGGATTTAATCAAAGGCGTAAAACTTTGCGAAATGCATTAAAATCCTTTTCTTTGGAAGATGAATTAATTAGAACCAATTTGTTACAAAAAAGAGCAGAAGAATTATCGGTAGAGGATTTTATAATTATTACGAAAGTATGTCAGAAAAAACAGAAATAACAGCCGAACTTACAGAAAAAATTAGCGAGCAAATAAGTAAAGAAAATACTGCAAAACTGCAAGATGTAATTAGTGATTTGCATGTTGCTGATATTGCTGATATTCTAGAAGAACTTTCTATAAAGGATGCACAATTTCTATATCAATTTATTGCAGAGGAAAAATCAGCAGAAATTCTTGTAGAATTAGATGATGATTTAAGGGAAGATTTATTAGCCGATTTAACAGCAAAAGAAATTGCAGAAGAGGTAATTGATAACTTAGAAACCGATGATGCAGCAGATGTAATTGGTGAACTTTCTGAGGAGAAACAAGAGGAAGTCCTATCTCATATTGAAGATCAAGAACATGCAAGTGATATTGTTGATTTGCTTTCGTATGCAGAAGATACAGCTGGTGGACTGATGGCAAAGGAATTGATAAAAGTGAATGAAAATTGGAATACCTTACAATGCCTTAGAGAAATGCGAAAACAAGCAGAGCATGTAAAACAAGTGCATACCATTTATGTAGTAGATAATAATGATGTTTTGCTTGGTTCCATGTCACTTAGAAGATTATTGCTTACAGAAACCAATACGCCAATAAAAGAAATTCTGAAAACTGAAATTATTTCGGTAAAAGCTACAGAAGATGATGAGACAGTTGCTAATATCATGAACAAATACGATTTGGTAGTTTTACCAGTTGTTGATGATACGAATCGTTTGATTGGCAGAATTACCATTGACGATGTGATGGATGTAGCAAAAGAAGAAGCCGAGAAAGATTACCAAATGGCTTCTGGTATTTCTGAAGATGTGGAAGCAAGCGATAATGTTTGGGCGCTCACAAGAGCTCGATTGCCTTGGCTACTTATCGGGATGATAGGTGGTTTGCTTGGAGCTTCAGTAATTGGTATTTTTGATATTAGAGAGAACTTTGAATTGGCATTTTTTATTCCTTTAATTGCAGCAATGGGCGGAAATGTTGGAGTGCAATCGGCTGCTATTGTGGTACAGGGTTTGGCAAATGATTCCTTAAAAATGGATAATATCTTTCAAAAATTAGTAAAAGAACTAGCAGTAGGGCTACTTAATGGAATAATTTGTTCTCTAATTATTTTAGCAGCAGCTTTCGGTTTAGATTATGGTTTGGAACTAAGCTTAACCGTAAGTATTTCGCTTTTAGCAGTAATTGTTTTTGCTGCACTTTTTGGAACTTTTATACCTCTAACTCTAGAAAAATACGAGATTGATCCAGCTTTGGCAACAGGGCCTTTTATTACTACAGTAAATGATGTTTTAGGATTATTTATTTATTTTTCGATTGGACAAGCCATTCTCTAAAATGAAAATTCTTTTTATCGATATAGTCCATCCTTTTTTGAAAGAGGAATTAGAAAAACAAAATTATATTTGTGATATAGCTTATAATAAAACAAGAGATGAGGTTTTATCTATTATATCTGATTATGATGGGATTGTTTTACGATCAAGAATAAAAATAGATCATGATTTTTTAAACCAATGTCAAAAATTAAAATTTATAGCAAGAGCAGGAAGTGGATTAGAAAATATTGATGTAATTGAGGCAGAAGAAAGGAATATAAATTTACTTAATGCAGCAGAAGGCAATCGACAAGCAGTGGCAGAACATGCTCTTGGAATGCTACTTTCTCTTTTTAATAATTTGAATAAAAGTGACAGAGAAGTTAGAAATGAGATTTGGGAAAGGGAAGCAAACAGAGGAGTAGAACTCTCTCAAAAAACAGTTGGAATTATAGGATTTGGTAATAATGGCTCAGCTTTTTCTGAGGTTTTAAGTGGTTTTGATGTTCGTATTTTAGCCTATGATAAATATCTTGAAAAATACAAATTTCAAGCAACAATGCAAGAGATTTTTCAATATGCAGACATTGTGAGTTTGCATATTCCATTAACGGCTGAAACTACATATTTCCTTAATGAAAATTTTATCAATCAATTTGAAAAACCAATTTATATAGTCAATACAGCAAGAGGAAAATGTTTGTGTACTAAAGATTTGGTTACTGCCATGCAAAATGGAAAAGTTTTAGGGGCTTGTTTGGATGTTTTAGAATACGAGAAAATTTCTTTTGAGAGTTTTTCAAAAGAAAGGGTATCTGATGAATTACAATATCTGTTTGCCTC
>CAWVYN010000065.1:0-4887 GCA_963934425.1 uncultured Flavobacteriales bacterium
TGACCATCAAACTTTAGAAGATAATACCGTTACTTTACGTGATAGAGATACTATGAAACAAGAGAGAATTTCAGTTGATAAACTGCATTCTATTATTGCAGACAAAGTAAATATCGCTAAATATTTAGCTTAGTTATTTTCCGTTAAAATTCGACATCGTTTTAGCGATTCCAATTGTACAAAATGCTTGAATAATTTTTACAGATTGCTCAATTCTTTCTTCTATTTTGATTTGCTCATCGATATTCCAGTCACTTAATACATAATCGGCTTGTCTTCCTTTTGGGAAATTATTTCCTACTCCAAATCTGAGTCGTGCATATTGGTTGTGCCCCAAAATATCTTCAATATCTTTCATCCCATTATGTCCTCCGTCACTTCCTTTTTCGCGCAAACGAAAAGTCCCAAAATCAAGAGAAATGTCATCTGTAACTACTAAAAGATTTGTGATTTCTACTTTATGTTTTTGCAGCCAATAATTCACTGCTTTACCACTCAAATTCATAAAAGTAGTTGGCTTGACAAGATTTAGTGTTCTTCCTTTGTATTTTACAGAAGCAATGCTTGCGTATTTTTCAGTTGCAAAAGAAATATTGGATGCCTCTTTAAGCGCATCCAATATCTTAAATCCTATGTTGTGACGAGTATTTTTGTACTCATCACCAGGGTTACCTAATCCTACGATTAAGTATTTCATTATTATTCAGCTGCTGGTTTTTCCTCTGCAGTCCCTTCATTCCCCTCAGCTGGAGCTGCTTCTGCTCCTCCTTCAGTTGCTCCTTCTTCTCCTTCAACTACTGCTCCTTCTTCCCCTTCAATTTCTTCCTCTTCTTCTTCAATTATAAGCTCTCTTGCTACTCTTACTCCAACTACAACAGCATTGTCAGGAGCTAAGAAAGTATATTTTTCATTTCTTAAATCTTTGATAAAAATAGATTGCCCAATTTCTACATCTTCAATATTAATCTCGATATAATCTGGAAGATTTCCTGGAATTGCTCTTGTGATAATTTTCCTTCTTCTGAAAGAAAGAATTCCACCGTCTCTAATTCCAACAGCATTTCCTTTCAAGTGAACTGGGATAGTAACAGTAACTTCTTTATCATCAAAAATTTCTAGAAAATCTAAATGAAGTAATTTCTCTGTAACTGGGTGAAATTGTAAATCTTGTATTACTGCCCGATATTTTTCTCCTTCAATGTCGAGTTCTACAATAAATACATCTGGGGTGTACACAAGATTTCTAAAATCATTTTCATGAGCATAGAAACACATCTGCTTTTCTCCCCCGTAAAGTACGCATGGTACATTACCCTGATTTCTTAGTGCTTTGGAATCTATTTTTCCAGTTCCATTTCTTACTTTCGCACTAATTGCTAGTGTTTTCATTTTTTAATTTGTTTTTGGTTTATAGTTTGTTATTTTTCTTTCCATTTTGCACTAATCGACTCATTGCTTACAACCGATTTTATAGTTTGCGCAAAAAATGAAGCAATGGAAACTTCCCTTACTTTATTGCTTCTATGATTTTTTGGGATGGTATTTGTAATTACCAATTCCTCAATTTTTGAATTATCTAATTTTGCGTAAGCATCATTTGAGAGCACTCCGTGTGTGCAATATGCTCTCACGCTTGCTGCTCCTTTGCCAATCATCAAATCGGCTGCTTTTGTAAGTGTCCCTGCAGTATCTACCATGTCGTCAATAATTACAACATCTTTTCCTACAACATCGCCAATTAACATCATGCCTCCAATTTTGTTAGCTTCTTTTCTGTCCTTATAGCATACCACCAAGCCGGTTTTTAAAAGATTGGCATAAAAGTTTGCTCTTTTAGATCCTCCCATATCAGGAGATGCTACCACCAAATTTTCTAAATTTAGCTTTTGAATGTCTCCATGAAAAAGTTCAGAGGCAAATAAATGATCAACTGGAACTTCAAAAAACCCTTGAATTTGAGCGGCGTGCAAATCCATAGTCATTATTCTATCTACACCTGCAGCCGTGAGTAAATTAGCTACCAATTTCGCCCCTATTGGCACTCTCGGTTTGCCTTTTTTATCTTGTCTTGCAAAACCAAAATATGGCATTACCGCAATAATATTTTTAGCAGAAGCTCTTTTTGCTGCATCAATCATAAGTAAAAGCTCCATCAAATTATCAGATGGAGGGATTGTTGATTGAATTAAAAAAACATCTGCACCCCTTACTGTTTCGTTAAAAGATGGTTCAAATTCTCCATCTGCAAACTGAATAAGATCGCTACTACACAAATCCAAACCATAAGCAATTGCAATTTCTTTTGCTAATGTTTCAGATGCTTTTCCTGCAAAAAATTTAACTGTTTTATTCATTTTTCTCCTCTTTGAAAAAGGGCTGCAAATATATGAAGATTGCTAAGTTTTAACTACTTTTTTGTTAAATAAAAGATAAATGAGTGTCTAAAAGAAAGAGTTTAATTATTTTCGCCAACCATTTTGCCCAGATGGCGGAATTGGTAGACGCGCTGGTCTCAAACACCAGTGGGGTTAAACCCGTGCCGGTTCGAGCCCGGCTCTGGGCACAAAGCCCTCAATTTTGAGGGCTTTTTTAGTATATTGCAACACTTATGAAAAAACAAAAAAAATACGATACTGCCTATATGAAAATGGCTTTGGAGTGGGCAAAACTTTCCCATTGCAAACGCAAACAAGTGGGGGCACTTATTGTAAAAAACAGAATGATTATTTCAGATGGCTATAATGGAACACCGTCTGGTTTTGACAATTGTTGTGAGGACGGAGAGGGAAATACGCATTGGCATGTATTGCATGCAGAGGCTAATGCTATACTTAAAATTGCTGGTTCAAATCATGATTGTAGTGGAGGAACCCTTTATTTAACCATGTCGCCATGTAAGGAGTGTAGTAAATTAGTGCATCAAGCAGGGATAAAACGGTTGGTATATTTAAGCAAGTATAAAGATAAATCCGGCTTAGAATTTCTGAAAACTGCGGGAGTGGAACTTACAAAATTAGATTTTTAATAATGTCTACATTTAAGAAAAAATACCAGCCGATTGCTTATTCCTTGGTGCTAATTGCTGGAATTTTAATTGGTAATCTTCTTAAAAAAACAGATAATGGAATTAGCAATTTCCAAATTCACCAAAATTCAAAAATCAATACTATTTTACAGCTTATTCAAGAGGATTATGTAGATACAATAAACCAAAATAGAATAGAGGAAAATGCAATAAATTCTATTTTAAAAGAGCTAGATCCCCACAGCACCTACATAAACACTAAAAAAATAAAAGTGGTAAATGAGGAAATGCAAGGAAGTTTTGGCGGAATTGGTGTGGAATTCAATATCCAAAATGATAGTATAGTAGTAGTTTCTCCCATTTCTGGTGGGCCATCAGAGCGTCTTGGTATAAAATCAGGGGATAGAATTGTAGAAGTTGAAGATGAAAATGTAGCTGGAATTTCGATTGAAAACCAAGGTGTGATTGATCGGCTTAGAGGGGAAATTGGCACAATAGTTCGCATCAAAATTAAAAGAAAAAACGAAAATGACCTTATTGATTATAGCATTACAAGAGGAGAAATCCCACTTTTAAGCTTGGATGCTAAACTGATGTTAACTAACGATATTGGTTACATTAAACTCAACAGGTTTTCAGGAACTACAACAGATGAATTTATAGAATCAGCTAAGTCGCTTTTAAATAGTGGAATGCAAAAACTTATTTTGGATTTAAGGGGAAACCCTGGTGGGTATTTAGGTGCTGCCATCAATGTAAGTAATCAGTTTTTAGATGGAGAGGAAATGATTGTTTTTACAGAGGGAAGAAACAGAAAAAGACAAGAATTTCATGCAGATAAAAGCGGATTATTACCCCAAATAAATGTGGTTATACTGGTTGATGAGGGCTCTGCTTCTGCCTCTGAAATTGTAGCAGGAGCCTTGCAGGATAATGACAGGGGGGTCATAGTAGGCAGAAGAACTTTTGGTAAAGGCTTGGTGCAAGAACAAATTCCTCTTTACGATGGTTCAGTGGTGCGGCTTACTACCCAAAGATATTATACCCCAACCGGAAGAAGCATACAAAAGCCATACAAAAATGGAAAAGCAGAAGATTACTTTTTGGAAGTATATGAAAGAGGAGAAAAAGATAGCACAAAACAAAGCGATTCGCTTTTTTTTAGCACCCCAAAAGGGAATATAGTATATGGTGGTGGTGGTATAACACCTGACTTTTTTGTCCCGATCGATACCACCTTAAATAGTAAAAAACTGCGTGTGTTTTTTAGCAAGAACTGGATTTTTGATTTTTGCTTTGATTATGCAGATGGTCACAGAGATAATTTTACAAAAGAGCAACTTTTAAAAAGAGATATTTATACGGATTTTGTTAGTTTCGTAAATAATAAAAATGTCGATTTTGAGTTTGATTTGAGTGCGAATGAAAAAAACTACCTTATTAAACAGTTAAAAGCCAATATCGCCAGAAACCTTTGGGGTAATGAAGTTTTTTATAGCATTTTATTGCAAGAGGATAGATTTGTGGAAAGTGCAATAAAGAAATTCTAATCCTGTTTTCAATTCTATGAAAAAAATACTGCTCATATTATTTATTATTCCATTTATTGGGGTTGGACAAACTGAAGTCAAAATTGAATATTGGGATAATAGGAAGGTGTTATCTCAAATACATTACTTAGATGAGAAGAGAGATGGTTCATGTAAATATTGGTATAAAGACGGTCAAACAATGATGGAAGGGTTTTATAAAAACGGTAAGATGATAGGAATGTGGATGTCTTATCATGAGAATGGGCAACTAGAAAGTCATGGGGCTTATAAGTATACTGAATCAGGAGTATATAGTAGAAAAGATGGGGT
>CAWVYN010000066.1:0-4872 GCA_963934425.1 uncultured Flavobacteriales bacterium
TTCTGCTAATTTGATAATTTCGGCATAACTTACCCAATAAGGGCAAGGTAAAAGTACCTCATCTTCTGGATTAAGCAAACTTAAACACAAATTGGCAAGCGACTGCTTAGCCCCAGTAGAAGTTACAATTTGTTCAGGAGTAAAATCCAGATTATTATCTCTTTTGAATTTTATGCAGATTGCCTTACGTAATTCTAATAATCCTGCAACAGGAGTATAGTGCGAGAAATTATCCTCAATTGCTTTTTTTGCCGATTCTTTAATAAAATCTGGGGTATCAAAATCTGGTTCGCCCAAGCTTAAAGCAATGATATCATGTCCTTCTGATTTTAACTCTCGGCTCATTCGTGCCATTGCAAGTGTAGCTGATTCGGCCAATCGATTTAACCTTTCTGAAACTTCTGTCATTTTGATGTTCTTTTTCAGTAGACAAAGATAAAATTAGTTTTTAGTTGCTAGTTCCTTATAGAGAGTTTTTAATTGCAGATTTTTTTTATATTTACAAAGTGAGATTCTTCCTAATCATAGCTACTATTCTTATTGTAACAAATGTTTCAGCACAAAAAGTATTTTCTGTAGAATATGCCAGCCAAGCGGATATTAAAGTTTTTGTGGTGGAGTATGAAAGTCAAGCTGATCTGAGTGTATTTAATGTAAATTATTCCTCACAAGCAGGTAAGAATAATGGTAAATGGTTTTTTGTAGAATATGCCTCACAAGCCGATAAAAAGATATTCTTTACTGAATATTCCTCACAAGCAGATGTGCTTATTTATTTTACGGAATATGGCAGTCAGGCAAAATGGAGAAAGAAAGAAAAGTTGTATTTATTTTATTAGAATGAGAAAACTATATACAATAGTTATAAATCTTCCAATAACTGATAAATAGTCTTTTTTTTATTCAGCAGATTTTCTTCTAATTTCTTTAATTTACCATTCGTTTTTAGCTGAGAATATCTTTTATTTCCCAACTCCTCTTTTATTTGACTGTGAAGCCAATAGATATTCTGCTTTTTTCTGTTTTTAGTAAAAAAGCTATTTTCTTTCATTTGGGAGTTGTGTTTTTCAATCATTTTCCAAATTTTTTCCAAACCAATTTTTTCCAAGCCAGAACAAGTGTTAACCTCCGCTTTCCATCCATTTGTATTTACTGGAAATAGATGCAAAGCACTTTTGTATTGCAGCATGGCATTTTTTGCTTCTTGTACATTATCACCATCTGCTTTATTTATTAAAATGACATCTGCCATCTCCATAATTCCTCTTTTAATACCTTGTAGTTCATCTCCAGATCTTGAGAGCATCAACAGTAAGAAGAAATCAACTAAATTGCTAACGGTAGTTTCACTTTGTCCAACACCAACGGTTTCAATAAGTATCACATCATAACCTGCGGCTTCACACAAAATAATATTTTCTCTTGTTTTGCCAGCTACACCACCTAAAGTCCCTGCAGAAGGAGAGGGGCGAATAAAGGCATTTTCATTAGTTGCTAAATCGTTCATTCGGCTTTTATCGCCTAAAATACTTCCATGTGTTTTTTCGCTTGTAGGATCTATAGCAAGTACAGCAACTTTCTTACCCAAATTAGTAAGCATTTCCCCAAAACTATTAATAAAAGTACTTTTTCCAACTCCTGGCACTCCTGTTATTCCTATTCGGATAGATTTTTCGTTATTTTCTGAAATAGCTGACAGAATATTTTGTGCTATTTGTTGCTCACTTTCTAAAGTACTTTCGCATAAAGTAATAGCTTTGCTTAAAGCAATAGTATCGCCCGCTTTTATATTTGTTATGATGGTTTTTTTCTCCATTAATTTTGCGAGATTAAAGAATTATCTGATTATACTAATCGTTCCTTTTTTTGGTGCTATTGGCAAAGGACTTTCAATATTGTAAAAATATACTCCATCAGCGCAAGGCACACCATTTTTCATTTTTCCATCCCATTTGAAATTTACTTTATCATTCTTAAATACTTTCTTGCCCCATCTTGTAAATATCTTTATGGAGAAATCGGTATCAAAACAGTAGTTAAGTTCCACATCTGGAATTTCAAAATAATCATTTATTCCATCTTCATTTGGTGAAAACACATTAGGGATTATGCTATCAATTTCAAACGTAGTTGGTTCGATAATCTCAAACTCAATCTGTAAAACTGCAGTATCGTTAATACAAGCATCATCCACTACAATAAAGGTAGTAGTGAAAGGAGTATGTTCCATGTCAATACAAGTAGGTTTCCAACACAACTCGGAAGTTGCAAGTGAGAAATTCTCATCCCCACCAAAATCGTAATTCTGCACATTAACATCATTTTCATTTTTGAAAGTACGAATACTAAGAGATAAATAATCACTAATTCCGTTATAAACATCTTCATCTTTTGCACTGATAGGATAGCATATCTCTTTGCCCACTTCTGCTGTATACTTTAGTTTTATGGTATCTGTATAAGTAGAGTCCAAGAGTGCAGCATTATCGGTCATTTCTGTAATGCTTGGCGGATTGTTATTTGGTTGTTTTAAATTTATTTCCAATTCCAAAACAGAAGTATGGTATGCAAAGCAAGAAATATCTTTGGAATAAAAATAAACATAATAAGGGCTAGAGATTATATCTTGGCAAATAGGAGTCCAACAAAAATTAGAATTTACATTGGAAAGGGCACTATCATTACTGAAAGAAGCCATATTAGATGTACTATCCAATCCAGAATTAAACAAATTTAACTCACAATAAACCGATACAGAATCTTTAAGTATTTGCTGAAAAATATTCACATTTGAATCTAAATCTCTAGCTGCAATTTTTAGGCATATTTCCTTTTCAATATAAGCATCATAAGAAAGCTTTAGAGTATCGTAATAGGGCAGTTGTATTAGTGTACTATAATTGGAATCAATAAAAATACCATTTTCTAAATGCTCATCAATTGTAATGGCTGGAGCATTATTTTGTTCGCAATCAATAGTTTCATACTGAATATCTTGCACTACTTCTCCAATCTTTTTCCAAACTCCATTTAGCTCTCTCAATTCCTCAATTCGAACAGAAAAAACATAAACCCCAACCATAGTAGCAAAGGAAGTTAGATCTCCAGTAACGGCATCAATATACATATAACTTCCAGCACCTAAAGGATTGTTGGTGCTATAACTACTATTTGCCCAAGTAATTGTATCGTAAGGTGCTGGCTTAGTAACTGGGCCAGTTGGCCAAGTAAAAGGATGACAATTTAAAGGGCTAGCTAAAGAATAAACTAAAGAATCTCCATCTGGATCTACTGAATTAAAATTAAAAGTGTGCTCTTGTTCTTTGCATAAATAAGCATTATGTGGGTAATATTGATTCATCAAGGAATCAAAACCAAAAGTAGGACTTGAGTTTTCCAAATTAGTAAAACCATTATTAGGATCGCTAACTAGTATCTCCGATTTATAGGTTGTTCCTACCGATAAAGGATTGTCGATATTGATGATACCAGCATTTCTGCAACAAGTTTCCCAAGCAAAATAATAACCTTCACTAAAAAGAGAAAGCTCAATGGTATCTTTGTAAATAAATTCTTCTACTGATAGATTTTTAGGCATAAAACAAGAATCCCCAAAGTTGAGGAATTGCTGAGATACCAAATCTAAAGAAAAACCAAATCCTATAGTGTCATTCAATCCGTTAAAAACTTTAATTCCATTTACAGGATTTGGCAAATTTACCCCACCTTGGTCTCGATAAATAATAAGGGTTACTTCATAATCCAGATTATTAACTGCAGAGGCAGAAATACCTAGATATTTCATACTGAGATATCCACCAACAATATGGGTTGAGAAACAAGAGAAGGAAAAAATAGAAAAGAGAAAAAAGACAAAATATTTTTTCATCATCTGATAAGCGTTACTATTCCTACTGCAGATTTTTCTTCTCTTCCAAATGTGCCTTTACCTACATAATAAACCTTCCAGCTATATATACCACTCATTACTGTATTTTCATTGTAAGTTCCATCCCAAGGAGTGAAATCATCACTTTCAAAAATCTTTTCTCCCCACCTATCAAAAACTATAAAATGCAAACTATCTACTCCATCTGTTATTGGAATAAATACATCATTCGTTCCATCATCATTTGGCGTGAAAGAGGTTGGGGTGTAAAAGAAATATTCGCAATCTTCAACAATTACTGAGAAATTATCGGTAATTATGCAGCCTTCATTGCTTAGTATATCCACAAAGTAGAACCCTTCATCTGTTACTACAATCTGATTATTGCTTGATCCATTACTCCAAGTATATGTTGCATTTGCATTTGATGGAGTTAGTATCAAATTAAATCCTTTGCAGATATTAAAAGTAGTGTCAATACTCGGATAAATTATGGTTTCAATATTTACAGAATCGGCATTTGTACAGCCCAAAAGATTGGAAACATTTAGGATGTATTCTGTGTTAATATTTGGAGTTGCTATAGGCCTTGCTTTTGAAGCATCATCTAAGGAATTAATAGGTGTCCAACTAAAAATAGTTCCAGGAGATATAGTGACGTTTCCTCCCAGAATTAGTGAGGCTCCTTTACAAACAGAAGTATCTTCACCAGCGTCAACAAGCATTGGATTTACCGTAATAAGTAAAGAATCTTTTATATCACAACCACCAAGAGTATTTACATTTACCAGATAAAACATATCTTGACTTGGATAGGCAATTGGGTTGAAAACAGAATTATCTGAAATGGAAGAATAAGGGACAACCCAACTGTAAGAGGCGCCAATAAGCTCAGTTGAATTTATTTGGATACTATCTCCACAAATGATACTCCTGTTAATACCGGCTTCAAAAAAGGGTACTTGGTTTACATTTACCAAAAC
>CAWVYN010000067.1:0-4813 GCA_963934425.1 uncultured Flavobacteriales bacterium
TTATCTCTAAAGCAATAGAAAGTGGAGCAATAGCAATAGTTGCTGAGCGGAAACCATCCAAAATTATAGAAGGCGTAAGTTACATTATTGTAAAAAATTCTAGCAAAGCATTAGCAGTAATAGCGGCCAACTTTCATGATAATCCTTCAGAGAAAATAAAACTTATTGGGATTACTGGAACCAATGGAAAAACCACTATTGTTTCTCTGCTTTACCATCTTTTTTTAGGAATGAAAAAGAAAGTAGGTATGCTTTCTACAATCCACAATAAGATAAATAAGCAAACGATAGAAAGTACGCACACAACAGGCGATGCGTTGCAAATAAATCAGCTTCTTTCACAAATGATTTCTGAAGGGTGTGAGTATTGTTTTATGGAAGTAAGCTCGCATGCTATTGATCAAGATAGAGTAGAGTCTCTTGCATTTGATATCATGGTTTTTACCAATATATCTCATGACCATTTGGATTATCACAGCACTTTTAATGAATATATAAATGTGAAAAAAAAGGTATTTGATAGCCTAAAATCGGATGCTGTTGCGCTTGTAAATAATGATGATAAGCACAGCATGGATATGATAAGAGATACCAAAGCCAAGAGACAAACTTTTTCTCTTAAATCCATGTCCGATTTTAAATGTAAGATTCTAGAAAATCGGTTTGATGGCATGCTTTTAAACATCAATAGTTATGATTTATGGACCAAATTAATTGGAGAGTTTAATGCTTATAATGTTTTGGCAGTTTATGCTATCGGATTGCTATTAAACACCAATGAAGAAAAATTATTAGAAAGCATTAGTTTGCTCGATTCTGCTCAGGGAAGATTCCAATCGGTAAGAGATAAAGAAGGTGTTACGGCAATTTTAGATTATGCTCATACACCAGATGCTTTAAAAAATGTGCTCTCCGCTATAAATAAAATAAGAACGGGAAACGAAACACTGATTACGGTAATTGGGTGTGGTGGTGATAGAGATAAAACAAAACGACCAAAAATGGCAGTAATTGCTGCTAATTTAAGTTCTCAAGTAATTATCACTTCTGATAATCCAAGATCAGAAAAACCAGAAAAAATTATTGAAGATATGATGACTGGACTTGATCCTATTCAGAAAAAAAAGTGCTTAAAAATTACCGATAGAAAACAAGCTATAAAAACCGCTTGCACTTTGGCTGAAGATGGAGATATCATTTTAGTGGCTGGTAAAGGGCACGAAAAATACCAAGAAATAAAAGGCGTAAAATACCCTTTTAACGACATGCAGGAGATAAAAAAATTATTAAATCTAATTAAAAACTAATGTTATATTATTTATTCGATTATCTGCAAGAAACGTATAATTTTCCCGGAGCAGGAGTATTTCAATACATTTCTTTTCGTTCGGCTATGGCTGTAATTACTTCCCTTTTAGTCTCTATGGTTTTTGGCGGGAAAATCATCCGCTTAATTCAAAAAAATCAAATTGGAGAACAGATAAGAGAACTTGGTTTGGAGGGGGAAAATCAGAAGAAAGGGACTCCAACAATGGGAGGGATTATTATTATTTCTGCAATTTTAATTCCTACCCTACTTTTCACTAAATTAGAAAATATCTACATTATCATTATGATTATTTCTACCATTTGGCTAGGAACAATTGGTTTCATTGACGATTACATCAAAGTATACAAGAAAGATAAAGAAGGTTTAGCGGGAAGATTCAAAATTCTAGGTCAAGTTGGTTTGGGAATTATTGTAGGACTAATTATGGTTTTTCATGGGGATATATTAGTAAAGGAACAATTATCTGATTCTCAAATAATAACAGAAGAAAATATTTTAGTGTCCAATGAATTTGGTTTTGAAAAAGAGGCAAAAAAATCTGCAAAAACTACTATTCCATTTGTAAAAAATAATGAATTCGATTACAAAGTTCTCACAAATTGGATGGGAGATATGGCTCCAATTACTTCGCTTATTTTGTTTGTGCTTATCGTGATTATAATTATTACAGCAGTATCTAATGGGGCAAATATGACTGATGGCTTGGATGGATTGGCGACAGGAATTTCTGCCATAATAGGAGCTACTATTGCTGTGTTTGCTTATGTGTCTGGTAATATTATGGCGGCTGATTATCTCAATATTATGTATATTCCAAATACTGGGGAGTTGGTGATTTTTATGGCATCATTTGTAGGGGCTTGCATGGGCTTTTTGTGGTACAATTCCTATCCAGCACAGGTGTTTATGGGCGATACAGGAAGTTTATCGCTTGGAGGTATAATTGCAGTAGCAGCAATCCTTATTCGAAAGGAATTATTGATACCAATTTTGTGTGGAGTCTTCCTTATTGAAAACCTTTCCGTGATATTGCAAGTAGGCTATTTCAAATACACCAAAAAGAAATATGGAGAAGGTAGAAGAATTTTTAAAATGGCTCCTTTGCACCATCATTTTCAAAAATTAGGATATAACGAAAGTAAGATTGTAACGCGTTTTTGGATTGTAGGAATTATGCTTGCAATTCTTACAATTGTAACCTTAAAATTAAGATAAGGTGGCAAAGAAAATAGTGATTTTAGGAGCAGGAGAATCAGGGGTAGGAGCAGCTATCTTAGCAGAAAAAAAAGGTTTAAATGTTTTTGTTTCTGATAGTGGAAAGATAGAAAATAAAAATAAAAAAGCTCTTTCAAATAATGAAATTAAGTGGGAGGAAGGAAGGCATAGTTTGCAGAAAATTTTCCAATGTGATGAAGTAATAAAAAGTCCAGGGATTCCAGATTCTACTGAGGTTATCCAGCAACTAAAAAAAGAAGGAATTCCTGTAATTTCGGAAGTAGAATTTGCTTTTAGATACACTAAAGCAAGAGTAGTGGCAATTACGGGAAGCAATGGAAAAACAACTACTACACTTCTTGTTGGTGATATCCTAAAAAAAGCAGGCTTGGATGTACTTGTTGCCGGAAATATTGGGATTGGTTTTGCCAAAGAAATTGCAAAAAGAGATTACAATTATATCGTATTGGAGCTAAGCAGTTTTCAATTAGATGGCATACAGAAATTTAAGCCAGATGTGGCTATTATTCTAAATATCACACCAGATCATTTGAAAAGATACAACAATGATTTTAGCAAATATGCAGAATCCAAATTGCGCATTACAATGAATCAACAAAAGCAGGATGTTCTAATTTTTAATGAAGATGATAAACAGATAAAAAAGATGTTAAAAACAAAAGCAAAAAGCATTCCATTTACACTTAAAAATCAAATAGATGGAGAAGGCGCTATCTATAAAAATAATGAAATTAATATTAACCTAAATAACAATAAAATGACAATTCAAGAACTAGCACTACAAGGAAAACATAACATTTATAATTCCATGGCGGCAGCTATTGCTGGCAGAGTATTAGATGTAAAAAATGACATAATTAGGCAAAGTATGCTCGATTTTCAGAATATAGAACACAGATTAGAATATGTGCTTACCGTTCATGGAATTGACTTTATTAATGATTCCAAAGCCACTAATGTAAATGCGACTTGGTATGCATTGGAGAGCATGACAAAACCAGTGATCTGGATTGTAGGAGGGGTAGATAAAAATAATGATTATGATGAGATAAAAGAGATTGTGAAAGAAAGGGTAAAAGCAATTATTTGTTTAGGAGAATCCACTAAGAAAATTCAAAAATATTTTAAGAAAAAAGTAAGCAAAATTGAAACAGTAAATAGTATGGAAGAAGCTGTAAGAGTATCTTACCGATTAGGAGACAAAGGAGATGTAGTGCTTTTATCACCAACTTGTGCAAGTTTTGATTTATTTAAAAATTTCGAGCACAGAGGACAATCTTTCAAAACCCAAGTAATGAAACTGTAAGTGGAAAGGATTTTCAAAAACATAAAATTAGAAGGAGATAGAACCATATGGGGAGTGGTGTTTTTTCTTGCTCTGTTTTCCATTCTAATTGTGTATTCAGCAGCTGGAATTTCCGAGATATTTAAGCACATCATACGTCTAAGTATTGGTATCGGATGCATGTATTTGGTACATCAGTTAAAGTTTAAATATTTTTCTAGGCTTGGGGTTTTAGGTTTTTGGATGAGTATTATTTTACTTATTTGCGCACTACTATTTGGACCGAGTATTAATGCTGCTAATCGTTGGATTGATATAGCTGGACATAGCTTCCAGCCATCTGACATTGCAAAACTCTCTATTATACTTTTTGCTGCTAGGCAACTTAGTAAACAAAGGGACTTTTTAGATGAATTTAAAGGTGTAATTTGGTATGTGTTGGCGCCAATTATTCTTGTGTGTTTTTTAATTCTTCCAGCCGATTTTTCTACAGCAGCTCTTGTTTTTGCTAATGGTTTGGTGCTAATGTTTATCGCAAAAGTAAATTTGAAATACATTTTTGGAATTCTTGGCATTGCACTTTTTAGCGGATTGATGTTGTACGCAACAGCCAAATATTTTCCTGTTATGAATAAAATAATGCCCCGCTCTACTACTTGGGTAAGTAGGATTGACAGCTTCTTCATCCCCTCTGAAAATCATAATTTAGATGAAGGATATCAATCCAATCAAGGAAAAATCGCAATACATAAAGGTGGTCTTTTTGGAGTAGGTCCGGGAAAAAGTGTGCAAAGGCATTTTGTTTATGCTTCTTCTTCCGATTTTATTTTTGCTATAATGGTGGAAGAATATGGCTTGATTATTGGCGCTTTTCTACCCATTTTACTTTATATGATTCTATTTTTTAGAGCCGTTAAAATCACCAACAAAAGTGAAAGTCAATTTGGAGGATTAATTGCCTC
>CAWVYN010000068.1:0-4798 GCA_963934425.1 uncultured Flavobacteriales bacterium
TTCTAGAATTCATGGCATTGTAAGAGAGTTAAGAAACGAAAATATTGATGTAATTAATTTCACTGAAAACACACAATTATTAATCAGCCGATCGCTTAGCCCTGCAAAAGTAAGCTCCATAAAAGTGAATGAAGATAATAGTACTGCAGATGTGTATATGCAGCCCGATCAAGTTTCTTTGGCTATTGGGAAAGGCGGTTTTAATATCAAATTGGCAGGCCTACTTACCGGTTATGAAATTGATGTTTATAGAGATGTAGATGAAATGATGGATGATGTAGCGATTGAAGAATTTTCTGATGAAATCGAAAGCTGGATAATTAATGAGCTGAAAGCGATTGGTTGCGATTCGGCAAGAAGCGTATTGGAATTAGATGCTGAAGATTTGGTAAAAAGAACTGATTTAGAAATTGAAACGGTTGAGAATGTATTATCTGTACTGAAAAG
This sequence comes from uncultured Flavobacteriales bacterium, assembly GCA_963934425.1. Taxonomy (GTDB): domain Bacteria; phylum Bacteroidota; class Bacteroidia; order Flavobacteriales; family BACL11; genus DUAL01. The sequence goes on from CAWVYN010000068.1 coordinate 448, forward strand.
CGAATTAGAAACAGAAGAAGAGTAAATAAAAATATGTCTGAGAATAAAAAAATAAGATTAAATAAACTTACTAAGGAGTTAAATGTAGGAATCGATAGAATTCTTTCCTTTTTATCAGATAAAGGGCATGATGGACTAAACCCCACATCTAAAGTTGGGGATGATATTTATCAAATGTTAGTTGCTGAATTCCAAGCATCAAAACAAACTAAGTTAGCAGCAAAAATTGTTGCTAGTAAGTTAAGTATGGAAGAGGATATTAAACAAATTGAAGAAGCGGAAAAAATAAAAACTCAGGTACCAACTTTGAATATAAAGCCAATTGGCACCATTGATTTGTCAGACAAAAAAACGAAAAAGGAGGAGGAAGAAAATCCAGAACTACCCAAAAAAGAAGTAATAAAGGCAAAAGGCCAACTGTTATCAAAACCTAAAATAACAGGAGAGAAGATAGATTTAGAAAAAGTACAGCCAAAAAAGAAAAAACCAGTTGCTACTTCTTCAGAAGGGGGAGTAGCTGGGAAGAAAAAAAGAAAACGACTTACTAAAAAAGTAAATCAAGATAGATTCAAGTCTGGGAAAGTTAAAAAGAAAAAATCTTATGAAGTTGAAGTAGACGCAGAAGAAGCTCAAAAAAGAGTTAGGGAAACCTTAGCTAAATTACAAGGTGGCGGAAAGAAAACAAGCGTAAAAAATAGAAGAGAGAAAAGAATAGCACACAAAGAAATAGCCGAACAAGAAACGGCTGCTCTAAAAGCATCCGATAAAGTTGTTAAAATTACTGAATTCGCTACAGCCCAAGAGTTAGCTTCTTTGATGGATGTTCCCGTTACGGAAATTATTTCAGCACTTATGGCATTAGGTTTGATGGTAACCATGAACCAAAGATTAGAGGCAGATACCATTCAAATCATTGTGGAAGAATTTGGATTTACAGTAGAATTTGTTGGCGTAGAGGTACAAGAAACTATTGAAGATACAGAGGATAAAGAATCTGATTTACAAAGTAGACCACCTATTGTTACTATTATGGGACATGTAGATCACGGAAAAACTTCCTTGCTCGATTACATCAGAGAAACCAATGTTATTGCTGGAGAATCTGGAGGAATTACACAACATATTGGAGCGTATGAGGTAACTCTAAAAGATGGCAAACAAATTTCCTTTTTAGATACTCCTGGTCATGAGGCCTTTACTGCAATGCGTGCTAGAGGAGCAAAAGTTACCGATATTGTAGTAATTGTAATTGCTGCTGATGATAAAATAATGCCACAAACTAAAGAGGCAATTTCACATGCGCAAGCAGCTGGAGTTCCCATTGTATTTGCTATAAATAAAATTGATAGAGACATAGCGGATGCTGAAAAAATAAAAGGAGCATTGGCTGAAATGAATTTGTTGGTAGAAGATTGGGGCGGAAAATCTCAAAGCCAGGATGTTTCTGCAAAAACGGGAGCAGGAATTCCTGAGCTTTTAGAAAAAGTAATATTGGAAGCAGAATTATTGGAGTTGAAAGCAAACCCAAACAGAAATGCAAAAGGTACAGTAATTGAGGCCTCCTTGGATAAAGGCAAAGGATATTTGACTACTATATTAGTACAGAATGGCACCTTAAAAATTGGTGATTATGTGCTTTCTGGAGCATATACTGGAAAAGTAAAAGCTCTTTTGGATGAAAGAGGGAACAATATAGATGAAGCTGGACCTGCTTCCCCAGCTGTTTTGTTAGGATTGAATGGAGCTCCTCAAGCTGGAGATATTTTTAATGTTATGAATGACGAACAAGAAGCCAAGAAAATTGCTACTAAAAGAACACAATTAAAAAGAGAACAAGGTGTTCGTACACAAAAACACATCACACTTGATGAGATTGGAAGAAGAATTGCTCTTGGAGATTTCAAAGAATTAAATGTAATTGTGAAAGGGGATGTGGATGGCTCTATTGAAGCACTATCGGATTCTCTAGAAAAATTATCAACTGAAGAAATAAGTGTAAATATTATCCATAAATCGGTTGGGCAAATATCCGAATCCGATGTGATGTTGGCATCTGCTTCTGAGGCAGTGATTATAGGATTTCAAGTACGACCATCAGTTCAAGCTAGAAAGTTAGCAGAAACAGAACAAATTGATATTCGTCTTTACTCTGTAATTTACAAAGCAATTGAAGAATTGACACAAGCCATGGAAGGCATGCTTTCTCCAGACATTGAGGAAGAAATTGTTTGTAGTATTGAGATTAGGGATATTTTCAAAATATCCAAAGTAGGCACTATTGCAGGCTGTATGGTATTGGAAGGAAAAATAAATAGAAATTCAAAAGTGAGAATAATTAGAGATGGAGTTGTTGTTTATACGGGAGAACTTTCTTCCCTAAAACGATTTAAAGATGATGCGAAAGAAGTTGCTAAAGGATTTGAATGCGGTCTTTCAATCGAAAAATATAACGACATTAAAGTTGGAGATATTATTGAGGGGTTTGAAGAAAAAGAAATTCAAAGAAAACTAGCTTAATCGTAAATTATAATTTCGGAAGGAACAATATAAGAATTATATTTTTTTCTAATTTCATTTTTAACTTTTTTAGCTTGTAATTGGGTGTAAAAATCCCCAATAGTTACCTTAAAATAAGGTTCTTTGTGTGTTAAATAGGCAGGAATTTCTGGAAAATCTAATAGAAATTTCTTTCTTCTTTTTTGCGCTTTTTCTCTATCAGTATCCGAAAAGATTTGCAAACGCCAACCCATTAACCCTGTCTGTCTATTCAGCTTTATATGTCTGTTTAGCAGGGCACCTACTTTTTCATCCATTTCAATTTTGGTAGCAGAGGTTTGTAAACTATCGGTATTTTGCCCAAAAATAAAAAAGGGTGAAAACAGTAGAATTGGGATTAAGTATTTTAGCATAATATGCAAAAGTAACAAACAAAATTAAGTGGACTTATTCTTATTGTTTTATTAGAGAAAAACTACTTATTATTTAGAACAATTATAAATTACACTAAATAATGACTTTCCTCATATTTCAATTGACTGAAAACTATAAATTTGCAGCCGAAAATTGAACATTAAAAAAAACATGATTCGAATACAGTCACTTAATAGCCGCATCTTTCTTCTGACACTTTTTTTCACTTTTTCCCTAAATATCTTTGCTCAAACTGATGGCGCAGAAATCTTCAAAACAAATTGTATGTCATGTCATACTATTGGTGGCGGACGCTTAATTGGGCCAGATTTAAAAGGCATAACTAAAAAAAGAAAGGCAGATTGGCTAAAAAAATGGATTAATTCTTCCTCGGATCTTATTGCATCTGGTGATGCAGAGGCAATTGCTATTTTTGAAGAGTACAACAAAGTAGCAATGACTTCTTTCTATTTTGAAGACGAGGATATGGATGCGCTTTTAGTATATTTGGAAGACCCTCCAATTGAAGAAAAAGAACTTGCGACAACCGCTACATCCGAACACGAAAAAGGAATGAGTAATTCTAGTATTTTATTGCTGATAGGAGTATTTTTATTCCTACTTGTTTATGTGCTAACTTCAATTAAAAACAAATTAAAAACACAATTAAACCAACCGATAGAAACCCTTTCCGAGTCTGTTATCAATCAAGGGAAGGTATTTTTATCAGAAAGCAGAAATATTGTGATTTTAGGATTTGTTGTGGTTATTGTAGTTATGAAATTTACTTTTGACACACTGATGGGAATTGGGGTGACTACTAATTACCAGCCAGAACAACCTATTGAATTTTCACATAAAATACATGCAGGCGATAATGGAATAGATTGTAATTATTGTCACTCCTCTGCACGAAATTCCAAAACTGCAGGGATTCCATCTGCCAATGTATGTATGAATTGTCATGCAAATATCACCTCTGGAACAAATACAGGAACAACTGAGATTCAAAAGATATATGATGCAATTGGTTATAATCCTGATACAAGAGAGTATATTGAAGACTATGAGCAAAAACCAATTAAGTGGGTAAGAATTCATAATCTACCCGATTTAGCTTACTTTAACCATTCACAACATGTATCAGTTGGGGGTCTTGAATGTCAAGAATGTCATGGTCCAGTTCAGGAAATGGATGTGGTTTATCAGCATTCAGAATTGACTATGGGGTGGTGTGTAGATTGCCATAGAGAAACTCAGGTTAAGATGGAAGGCAACGACTATTACACCAAGATGCATGAAAAAATGAAGGAAAAATATGCTGGGCAGAAAATCACTGTAGATAAAATGGGGGGGTTAGAATGCGGCAAGTGCCATTATTAAAAAATAGTTAGATTTAATTTCTATATAAAATGACAAAAGCAAAAAAATATTGGAAAGG
>CAWVYN010000069.1:0-4748 GCA_963934425.1 uncultured Flavobacteriales bacterium
CTTAGTAACTTCTGTAAATCAGAAAAAACGCTTTGCGTTTTTCTATAAACATCTTGTTTTGTACATGCTTTTTGTTCTAATAACTCAATAATCTCTTTCTCCATTTTTTAATAAGCTTTTGCAAATAGTACTCTCTGTTTAGATGACCTCCCACTAAAAATACATTCGCCCACTTCTCCAGATTTTTCAATAGGAATACACCTTATAGTGGCCTTTGTTTCTTGTTTTATCTTTTCTTCTGTTTTACTTGTTTCATCCCAATGTGCCCAAACAAATCCTCCATTTTTTATTAATATTTTAAATTCCTCAAATGAATCGGCTTTATATGTTTTTTCTTCTTTTCGTGTGAGTGCTTTTTTAAATAAATTATCTTGAATTTGTGCTAAAAGATTTTCTACTTTATTTTCAATATCTGTAATCTGATAACTTTCTTTCTCCAAAGTATCTCTTCTAGCTACCTCAATGGTTCCATTTTCCAAATCTCTTTGCCCAATAGCCAAGCGAATTGGTACGCCTTTTAATTCGTATTCCGCAAATTTCCATCCTGGCTTGTGTGTGTCTCTGTCATCATATTTTACTGAAATTCCTTTTTCTTCCAAAGCTTTTTTAATTTGAACTACTTTCTCACTAACTAATTTTAATTGCTCTTTCCCTTTGTAAATTGGAACTATTACTACTTGGAATGGCGCTAATTTTGGAGGAAGAACCAGACCAGCGTCATCAGAATGCGTCATAATTAAGGCTCCCATTAAACGAGTAGAAACGCCCCAAGAAGTTGCCCAAACATGATCTTGTCTACCATCTTTTGTTGCAAATTTTACATCAAATGCCTTTGCAAAATTCTGTCCTAAAAAATGAGAAGTTCCAGCTTGAAGTGCTTTTCCATCTTGCATCAATGCCTCAATGCAATAGGTTTCAATCGCTCCAGCAAATCTTTCTCCTTCTGTTTTTGTACCTTTCTCCACTGGCATTGCCATAAATCCTTCAGCAAAATCGGCATAAATATTTAAAATCTTTTTGGTTTCCTCAATTGCTTCTTTCTCTGTTGAATGAGCCGTATGTCCTTCTTGCCAAAGAAATTCGGCTGTTCTTATAAATAAACGCGTACGCATTTCCCAACGTACCACATTTGCCCATTGATTTACCAAAATAGGTAAATCTCTATAAGATTGGATCCATTTTCTGTAAGTATCCCAAATAATTGTTTCAGAAGTAGGGCGAACAATCAATTCTTCTTCTAATTTTGCTGTTTCATCTACCACTATTCCACTGCCATCATCCGCATTTTTTAGCCGATAATGCGTAACAACAGCACATTCTTTTGCAAAACCATCAACATGGCTGGCCTCTTTACTGAAATAAGATTTAGGAATAAAAATTGGAAAATAGGCATTTTGATGTCCCGTATCTTTAAACATTTTATCTAATGCTGCTTGCATTTTCTCCCAAATAGCATAGCCATAAGGTTTGATAACCATGCAGCCCCTCACTCCTGAGTTTTCTGCCAAATCAGCTTGTTGCACAATATCATTATACCATTTGGAATAATCTGTTTCTCTTGTTGTTAGTTTCTTTGCCATTTCATTATAAAATTGTAATTTTATTAATGATTTTTCGTTATCAAATTTGGAAAGCCAAATTTAAGAAAATTAAACTATCTTTGTTTCGTTTCATCAAATTAAAAAAATAAAGCCATGAAAATAACAACATTTCTCTCTATTTTATTTGCCATTCTTATTAGCTCTTGTACAACAATTTATCATACGCAAAGCTATGAAGATGCTAATTACTTAACTCAAGATGAATTTGTAGATCATGATGATTACACTTTTCCTGATGACACTGAACATGAAAACAATGAAGTAGTTAGTGATACAACCGAAGACGGGACGATTGTAAATAATTATTATGGGAATTATTATGAGGCAGATGATTATTATGATTTCTCTTATTCTGCTAGAATAAGACGTTTCCACCGCCCTGTTTGGAGTGTGGGATATTATGGTGGATTATACACCAATTATTATTGGTATTCCTACAACCCTTATCATTGCGGAATGAGTATTTATTATGGTTATAATTATTACGATCCATTTTATTCTCCTTATTATAGTTGGGGATATTCTGGCTACTATTCTCCATATTATAGCTATTACAATCACCATGCTTATGGACATAATCATCATTACGGATATAATAATTATTACAATAATGATGCATATAGCTATAACAATAGCTATGATAATAACTCCATTCATTATGGACCAAGAGGTTCTTTATCCTCTAGAGCAAATAGTAATCGATCAGTAAAAAGTGTGGTAACTACTACAAATAATAAAAACTCTACTTACAACAAATTTGACAAAGTGATAGATAAAAAGATTGCCACAAGAACAATTAAAACTAACTCAAACAGAAGTGTAAAAACAAATACTAATAGAACTGTTACAAAAGCAAATATTATAAAACCTTCTACTAATAGAGATGTAAAAACAAATACTTACAAGAGTAATGGATCCTCTACTAAAAAAAGAAATATATTAGGTAAAGGGGATTCTAAAAGTAATAAATCATACACGGCTCCAAAATCTAATTCCAATAGAAGTTATAACAATTCAAGAGGAAATTCTACAAAAAGTAGTGGAAACAGCAGAAGTTCTGGATCTTCTGGTTCAAACAAAAGAAGTGTAAAACCAAGAAAATAAGAAAATGCAGAAACTACTTTTGACCTTATTAAGCGTTTCGCTTTTTTATAATTCAAATGCACAAACTGAAATAGATGCCTTAAGATACTCACAAAATGATATTGTAGGTACTGCACGATTTTCAGCAATGGCTGGAGCTTTTGGAGCATTAGGAGCAGACTTTACTACTCTTAGTTATAATCCGGCAGGAATAGGGTTTTATCAGTTTAGTGAGCTGACATTCACTCCGTCTATTGGTAATGTTGTAACCACTACATATTTTGGAGGAGGAAAGAATGAAGATGAAAAATTCCATTTGAACTTTTCTAATCTTGGTTATGTCGTTTCTTCTCCTAAAAGCAGTTACGGATGGAAAAGAATTAACTTAGCTTTTGGTTATAACAGAACGGCTAATTATAAAAAAAGAACTTATATAAGTGGAGAAAATAAAAGCACATCTATGATTGATAATTTTGTATTAAATGCTCAAGGGAATACAATAAGTAACCTAAATAGTTTTACAGAGCTTTTGGCCTGGAATACTTATCTTTATGATCCGTTAGACACAATAGATAATGGAAACTACATTTCGAATTTAAATTCCTTATTAAGTAAAAAGCAAGAAAAAGTTATAAATAGTAATGGTTCTTCAGGGGAATATGCTTTCTCTATTGGAACTTCTTATGAAGATAAAATTTATTTTGGGGCAACTATTGGTATTCCTAGTATTGATTATTATGAAAAATCAACTTATACTGAAAGTGAATTTTCCGATACTGCAGCTCATTTACAAAGCTTTGATTATGAAGAGGAATTCACTACTACAGGAAAAGGATTCAATATAAAGGTTGGTATTATTACTCGCCTTAATGATTGGATAAGAGTGGGTGGAGCATTACATTCCCCTACCTTTTATGATATGGAGGATGAATATAGCACTGCAATTACTGCAGTTTGGAGTGACACTTTAGGTACAAAATATGATTCTTCTCCTTTTGGTTATTTCAACTATGAACTAAAAACACCTTGGAAAGCAATAGGAAGTGTAGCCATCAACATTAAGAAACAAGGACTTATCACTGCAGATATTGAGATAGTAGATTATGCTTCTGCTAAATTTAATTCTGATTCTGATAAATTTTCAGATGAAAATGAAGTAATCAATTCATTATATACAAAAGCGACTAATATCAGATTAGGTGGGGAAATGAAATACAAACCATTCCGTATTAGGGCTGGCTATGCACTTTACGGAAGCCCCTACAAAGCAAATTCTGAATTTGGTAGTGAAAGTTTCTCATTTGGATTAGGAGTAGATAGAGGGCACTTTATTGCTGATTTTGCTTATGTATTCTCAGAAAAAAGCGATGAACATTTTATGTATTCTTCTAATTTGGTTGATGCCGCAACTATTACCTCAACAAAGCACAATTTCTTAGTAACAATTGGCTTACGCTATTAGCTAGATATCCTTTCTAAACCTGCTTCTGCTTTTTGATGAATTCCTCTTTCATAGTCAAAACCTTTCATATTTAAACATTTGTTATAATAAGATCTTGCTTTTTTGTTTTCACCCATTTTTTCGTATTCAATAGCAATTTGTAATGTGGACATGGGTACATAATAATTATGAGAGTTCAGCCCTGTAGTTATTGCTTTTTCAAAAAAGACAATAGCTTCTTCTTGTATTTTTTCTATCTTTTGAGAAACTCTTCCCATTCTATACCAATATTCTGTAGTATTTGCTGTATTGGAAAATAAATGTGGGCTTTCAATATTTTCTAATTCTGAAAGTGCCTTCTGGTAATAGCCGCCATCATAAAGCAATCTACTTCTTAATAGAATGGGATGTGATATTATTCTGCTTTCCGCCTGTTTCTGAGCTTGTTTGTCTTCATCTAAATATGTATTTCCGTTTTGCTTTACTTTCTCAAAATAATAATCTCTCAATTTAAAATCATTATCCAAATAAGCAATCCATGCCATTTTTTGTAAGGCTGATTTTATATAACCCTTCCCTTTGAAAGTTTGAATAAAAGAAAGAAAATGTTCTTTTGCAGATGG
>CAWVYN010000070.1:0-4725 GCA_963934425.1 uncultured Flavobacteriales bacterium
TTGCCAAAGCACTTTAGTTCAAGGTGGTAACAATCAACAAATTATTGGAACCAGTATTTCTACTTATGCTATTATTGATCCAACAACTATTCAGCATTTAATTTGTTATGCAGTGCCTACTGGAGAGTTAAGCGTACAAGATCCTATGCCCGCTCCTAACTACACTTACAGTTGGGAAGACCTTTTAGGAAATGTAGTTAGCACCGATACCATAGCCGATAGTTTATCGGCACAAACATATGTGCTTTTAGCTTATTATTCCGATTCCAATGGTGTTTATGCTGGATGTACAACTACAGATACAATAATCATCACTCAAACTGATGAGGTAATGATAAATGCAACTGTAAATGATGCGCTTTGCAATGGGCAAAGTAGCGGGAGTATAACAACAGCAGCAACTGGAGGAACTCCAAATTACACCTACTTCTGGCATCCTAATGGACAAGCTACTGCGAATATATCTAACCTAATTTCTGGCACTTATTCAGTGGATATTACAGACAATAATAACTGCTACAAGACCGACACTTTTACTATTGGCGAGCCAACTGCAATTGTAGTTAGTATAATACAAAATGGCAATCAATTAGCAAGTACAGTAAGTGGAGGAACGCCAAACTATTCTTATCAATGGAGTAGCGGACAAACTAATCATAATATCATTGTAAATAATCCTGGTTCTTATACCTTAACTATTACTGATGTCAATGGTTGTGTGCAATCTTCCAACACCATTATGATTACTGCCATTGCACAAATTGAATTCGAAGAATTTTCTCTTTATCCTAATCCATTTAAGCAAGAAACACTTTTAGAGTTTGGTGCTTTGAAGAATTCAGTTTCTGTAAAAATATTAGATGTTTGCGGAAATGCTTTGGAAATTTACGATTTGAAGAATACTGAGCGATTCACTATTAAAAGAGGAACTAAATCTTCTGGAATTTACTTCTTGGAAGTAAAGATGGATGGTGAAACGTATCACAAACGATTAGTTATTCAATAACAATTCGTTTTTCAACTGTTCCATCATCATAGATGTAAAATAAAAGAGTGTTGACTGCTGGGTTTTTCGGAGCGCCTAATACATTTACAATGTTATTTAATCTTTTAGTTTTATCATTTAAAAAATTATCTAAAGCTGTAGAAATAAAAGTTACATTAAAATATGCTGTATCTGAGATACATCCATTTACATCTGTGATTACTACCCAATAATTACCATTTGCTTGTGGATTAATTGAAGGAGTAGATGCTCCTGTATTCCAGTAAAACGTGTAAGGGCTTATGCCGCCCAAAGCTACTGCATTAATAGTTTGTCCAATTTGAGTAATTTGCGCTTGAGGATTATTATCTAATGCCGTAATAAAATGTATCCTTCCAGCTGTATGTAGTCCATTATCAAAATATTGACCATTTGCCGGAGACCCAAGACAAAGCGCATATTGAACAGCAGCTCTACTGATTTCTGTTGAATCCCCATTAATAAATAATTTATTTACACCTGATAGATATGAATTATACATATTCCAACTGCTTACTCCTGTAATTGGATCTATTGTTGCTACGGAATCATTCTTTGCCCCTACTATAGCGTAATAACCTCCAGAATCTATCTGCGCGTTACATGTAGCCCATTCCCAGGGGGTGTTAATTGTAGAAAATAATACTGTGTGAGGATTAGTAAATCCAGATATAAGTGGAGGGCCTGGAGTAAATTGTATAATCTCTATAGATTGATTCGTTGCCAAAATCCCCTGATGATTACCGTCACCTGCCTTAACACTAATAATTTTAAATGAAGATTTTGCTTGAAACCATAATCCTCTAGTTCTATTATAAGTATAATCGTGTGCATGAGGCCCACACAGAACAGTATCACTTGATAGACAAGGTGATATTATTTGTCCATAACTTAAAAAAGGAATTAATCCTAAAATTAATAATAGTTTTTTCATAAGGTCTATTTTTTAATAAGAAATGAAGTTTTCTTATTATTGAATCATGTTTCTTGCGATTTCTAATATTCTGTCGTCATCTATTTGCACATAGCCACCATTTCTACCTCTTTCAATATGTATTCCAGCACTTGTTCCTTCTCCTTCTTTGTAATGTGTTCCTCCAAAATAATTTCTTACTGTATCTTCCTCAATATCCAGCTTTTCTGCAATTTTTTTCATACTACCATCTGGCAGTTTGTCTTTTATTTCTCTGAGTTCATTGAATGTAATAATCATAGATTTAGGGTTTTTTAATTTGTCGATAAATTTAAAACAATTTTTTTTGCTTTTCCAAATTATTTTTTACTTTTCTTTAAAAACAATTTTCTCAAAATATAATGCTTTTAATTTTGAGTTTAATAAAAAAATGCTACTTTTATTCGCTCAAAGCACGATTTACAATAACTCAAAATATTACGACTATGAAAGTATTTCAGGCAAACGAGATTAAAAACTTAGCACTTATCGGCAGTACAAAATCAGGAAAAACTACTTTGGCCGAAACCATGATGTTTGAAGGTGGAGTGATTGAAAGAAGAGGAACAGTAGAAGAAAGAAATACTATTTCTGATTATCATGAAATAGAGCACGATAGAGGAAATTCTGTTTATGCCACCTCACTTCATACTGAATGGAGAGGCACTAAACTCAACATTATTGATACTCCTGGATTTGATGATTTTATTGGAGAAGTAGTATCTTCCATGCGCGTTGCCGATACTTGTATTATGCTTATCAATTCCAAAAACGGAGTGGAAGTTGGTACTGAATTACATTGGAATCACATTCAGAATTACAACAAACCAATGCTTTTAGCTGTCAATGCACTAGACCATTCCAGGGCTGATTTTGATTCTGCTATTGCAGGAATGAAAGAAAGTTTTGGTAATGCAGTAACTATTATGCAATATCCTGTGAATCAAGGAGATGGGTTCAATAAAATCATTGATTTACTGAAAATGGTAATATACGAATTCCCTGAAGGTGGCGGAAAGCCAGCCAAACATCCAATTCCAGAAAATGAAAAAGAAAAAGCAGAAAAACTTCACAATGAATTAGTAGAAAAAGCTGCAGAAAATGATGATGAGCTTATGGAACTTTATTTCGATAAAGGAGAATTAGATGAAGACGAAATGCGCAAGGGTCTTAGAATAGGCATGATGAAGAATGATATTTATCCTGTTTTTTGTCTTTCTGCAAAACAAAATATGGGGAGCGGTAGAATGATGGGTTTTATTTCTAATGTATGCCCTTCTGCTGCAGATATGCCAGCGGAACAATCTAAAAAAGGAACAGATATTGTTTGCAGTTCAGATGGGCCTCTTTCTCTTTTTGTTTTCAAAACTGTAATTGAACCGCATTTGGGCGTTCTCTCTTTCTTTAAAGTTACTTCTGGTGTTTTGGAAAGCGGTAAAGATTTGGTAAATCAGCAAACAGGAAATACTGAACGAATAAATCAGTTGCAAGTAATGGATGGCAACAAAAGAAATCCTGTAGACAAAATTTATGCAGGCGATATTGGAACAACTCTAAAACTAAAATCTACTAAAACAAATCATACTTTGCACGAAAAAGGAGATGATTTTGCCATTAGCTCAATCGTATTTCCTGAGCCAAGAATTACTATGGCAATATTAGTAGAAGATGAAGCAAATGAGGAAAAAGTAAGTGAAGCATTAGATGATATTCAAAGGGAAGATCCAACTATTAATGTGTTTTATGCCAAAGAATTAAAACAACTTATCATTCAAGGGCAAGGCGAATTACATCTTTCTCTTGTAAAATGGCGATTAAAGCATCTATACAAATTAGTGATAGATTACAAACAGCCAAAAATATCTTATAGAGAAACAATTCGCACCTCTTCTCTTGCTAATTACAAACACAAAAAACAATCTGGTGGTGCTGGGCAATTTGGAGAGGTTTATATTAAAATAGAACCATTTAAAGAAGGATTGCCAGACCCAACTGAGTACAAAGTTAGAAAGAAAGAAGAGGTAGAACTAGATTGGGGTGGAAAATTAGTCTTCTACAATTGCATTGTTGGTGGGGTGATTGATGAAAGGTATATTCCAGCTGTACAAAAAGGTATTTTGGAACTCATGAGTGAAGGTCCGCTTACCAAATCTTACATCAGAGATGTACGTGTAATGCTTTATGATGGAAAAATGCATCCGGTTGATTCTAATGATATTTCTTTTAAAATTGCTGGAAAAATGGCTTTTAAAGAAGCATTTCTGAATGCAAAACCAAAACTAATGGAGCCAGTGCAAGAATTAGAGGTAATGGTACCAGAAGAATTGATGGGAGATGTAATGACTGATTTGCAAGGAAGACGCTCAGTTGTACTAGGCATGGAAGCCAAAGGAAATTATCAAGTTATTAAGGCAAAAACTCCTCTTGCCGAATTGGACAGATATTCGACTTCTTTACTGTCCATTACGCAAGGAAAAGGCAGTTTTACCAGCCGTTTTAGTGAGTATGCAATTGTACCAAATGATGTTCAAAGCAAACTTGTGACTCAAAATTAACCATTTTTTATTGAAAAATTTCGCCCATTTTTGGGCTTAAAAATCAGAATAAAAGGGCCCTTTGGCTCTTTTATTCTTTTTGCTCAAAAAATTAATAGTAAAAAAAACAAATTTTGCTTTTTAATTCTATTAATAAATTCATACATTTGCCGCCCATTTTAATAAGGAATAATTAAAGTATTTTTATCAACAGT
>CAWVYN010000071.1:0-4708 GCA_963934425.1 uncultured Flavobacteriales bacterium
TGCTCCAGATTTTGCAACAAACTTTATCAATTCTTGAATTTCTTCTAAAGTCATTTTTTTGCTCATTTTATTATCTATTTAAAGTACAAAAGTAATTATTTATTTGAATCGTATGCCCATTTCAAATATATCGCTCCCCAAGTAAATCCACCGCCAAAAGCAGCAAGTATAATATTGTCTCCTTTATTTAGCTGATTTTCCCATTCCCAAAGGCAAAGGGGAATAGTCCCATTTGTGGTGTTCCCGTATTTTTCTATATTTAACATCACTTTCTCATCTCCCACTCCCATTCTTCTGGCAGTAGCATCAATTATTCTTTTGTTTGCCTGATGAGGGATAAGCCAAGCCACATCATCGGAAGTTAAATTATTTTTTTGCATTATTTCTGCTGAAACATCAGCCATAGATTTTACAGCCGCTTTAAAAACGGGTTTCCCATCTTGGAAGACAAAATGCTCCCTAGCATCAATCGTTTCATGGCTTGCTGGCTTTACAGATCCTCCTGCTTTCATGTGCAAAAACTCTCTTCCAGAACCATCACTTCTTAAAATAGCATCTTGAACGCCTAATCCATCTCTTGAAGGTTCTAACATTACAGCCCCAGCCCCATCTCCAAAAATAATACAAGTGGTCCTATCTTGATAATCAACAATAGAGGACATTTTATCTGCTCCAACAACAATTACCTTTTTATGTGTTCCTGTCTCAATAAATTTTGACGCAGTAGAAAGTGCATATAAGAATCCGGAACAAGCCGCCATCAAATCGTAAGCAAAAGCATTCTTAGCTCCCACTTTGTCAGCAATAATACAAGCAGTAGAGGGGAAGATCATGTCAGGAGTTGCGGTAGCACAAATGATTAAATCTATCTCTTCAGCAGAAATATTTGTTTTTTTCAAAAGTCCTTTTACCGCTTCTGCTCCTAAATCGGATGAGCCTTTTCCTTCTCCTTTTAAGATTCTTCTTTCTTTAATTCCTGTCCTTGATGTAATCCACTCATCATTGGTGTCTAAATAGGTTTCTAACTCCTTATTGGTTAGGATATAATCCGGAACATACCCTTGAATCCCTGTAATTGCTGCTCTTTGCTTTATCATTAGCTTAATGTTTCTTTTATTTTATCATTTAGGCTTGCTTCCATCACGTTTTTCGTGAAAATTATCATATTTTTAACGGCAATCTCATTAGAAATCCCATGTCCAATAATAACTGTTTTATTTAATCCTAAAATAGGCGTCCCACCATAATTTTCATAATTAAAACGACTAAAATAATCATCAAGCAATCCTCTTTTTTCCATTATAGAATAAATACCTTCTGCCTGTTTTAATACAATATTTCCTGTAAATCCATCACAAACAATTACATCCGTATTGGAATCAAAAATATTTCTACCTTCTATGTTTCCAGCAAAATTGAAATCCGTATTGTTCTCCATCATTTGGTAAGCAGCTTGTGTAAGTAAATTCCCTTTTGTTTTTTCTTCCCCCAAATTAAGTAAGCGAACTTTTGGCTTTTTAATGTCACAAACATATTTAGAAAACAAAGAGCCCAAAATACCAAATTGACATAAAATATCTGGTTTACAATCAGCATTTGCACCTACATCAAGTAGCACGGTTACCCCGCCATCTGCTCTAGGAATAAGGGCTGAAATAGCTGGACGTAAAATTCCAGGAATAGCTTTTACAGAATAAAACCCCCCCACAAACATAGCACCTGTATTTCCGGCAGAAGCAAACCCATCGATGTCTCCTTTTGCTAAATATGAAAACCCTTTTGAGATTGATGAATTTGGTTTTTGTTTGAATACTTTTGTAGGATGCTCTCCCATTTCAATAATATCCACACAGTCTATAATGGTAAATTTATCAGCTGCTATTTTATGCTTTTTTAGGTGGAAAAGAATTTCAGATTCTCTCCCAAAAAGTGTAATTTTAGTAGTTTTTGGAAGTTCCTTAAGAGCAAGAATTGCTCCATGAACAGTTTTTTGGGGAGCATAATCTCCTCCCATTATATCGACTCCAATCCTCATTATTGGAAAAATTGTAGTTTTTTCATCAAGGGGATAAAACTACAAAATAAATAGAATCTAGGCCTTAGCTTCTGTGGTAATAGCTTGTTTCCCTCTATAGTGGCCACATTCTTCACAAACTCTGTGGTACAATACAGGGGTTGCACAATTTGGGCAAGAGTACATTGTGGAGGTAGAAGCTTTGTAGTGCGTTCTTCTTTTATCTCTTCTTTGCTTTGATATTTTTCGCTTTGGATGTGCCATTTTATTTTGTTTTTACTTTAATTTATTTAATGCTTCCCATCTTGGGTCTGTTTCATTATTCGTTTTTATAGCATATTCTTGCATCAGTTGTAGCATTTTTTTGTCGCATTTTCCATTTTTTTGCTCACTCTTGTTGTGTGTTCTTTTATTTGGGACGGAAAGATTTATCATCTCAAAAATTAGCTGATTTATATCTAATTGATGTTGATTTGGGAATACATAAATCATTTCATCCGTACTTTTCGTTTCGTTTTTACTCTCTTTAATTACAAAATTTAAAGTAGTTGAAATTGCCCATTCTAATCTTTTGGTACAATAATCGCACAGCAAATTTGTAATTATTCCTTCAATATTTATTGTAAGTTTTCTGTCTAATCCTCTTAAAACTACTAGTGTATTTACAATAAATTTTCCTGCTTTAACCTCCGAGTCCTCATATGCTTTAAAGAACTTATCCTTTATTTCAAACGCTTGCCTATGTTCACCATCATTTAGCCCTGCTATTCTTATACAATTTGTAGGCATCTTTTTGTTTTTTCAAAAGGAAGGCAAAGATAGTATTTTTCTTTTTTAGTTGCAGATTTGAAAAGCGGTTTTTTTCTTAAGATTTTTGAGATTTTAAAGGGTTTGCTGTTAAAGTTTTATATTCCTGTCTTTTTTTATAGATATCGCATGCCATATATACCGCATTTCTGAATGATTTTTCATCTGCACAATTCTTTCCAGCAATATCGTAAGCAGTTCCGTGAACAGGAGAAGTTCTTACAACCGAAAGTCCTGCAGTATAATTAACTCCTTCTGCAAAAGAAAGGGTTTTAAAAGGCGTCAGCCCTTGATCATGATACATGGCCAAAACACCATCAAAATTTTTTAAATTTTCTTTAGTGAAAAAGCTATCTGCAGAATAAGGGCCAAATGCTAAAATATTTTGCTGGTTTGCTTTCTTAATAGCTGGAGAAATAATTTCTTTTTCTTCTTTCCCTAACATGCCATCTTCCCCAGCATGAGGATTTAACCCAATAACCGCAATCTTTGGTTTTGAAATCCCAAAATCCTGAATTAAAGATTGTGATAATTGCTCAATTTTTGCAACTATTTTTTTCTCGGAAAGTGAAGCCGCTACTTCCGAAAGCGGAATATGCCCTGTTACAAAAGCTATTCTCATTGCTTCAGAGAGCATTATCATTAGTGGATCTCCTTCAAATTGCTCCCCTAAAAATTCGGTATGACCAATAAATGCAGATTGATTCTTTTGAATGTTTGCCTTATTGATTGGGGCAGTAACCAAAACATCTATTTCCGAATTTTTTAAAGAATCTGTAACTTCTGTTAAAGATTTAAACGCATATTTTCCAGCAATTTCAGTTGGCTCGCCAAATTTGATTTCTACTTCCTCATTCCAACAATTTAACAGATTTGCTTTTTTAATATTTGCATCTTTTATTTTATTTATGATATTAAAACTAAAATCTTTTATTTCTAAAGTTTTTCGGTGGAAAGAAGCCGTTTTCATACCTCCAAAAATAATAGGAGTACAAAGATCCATCATCCTGCTATTTAAAAAAGTTTTGATAATAACTTCCATGCCAATTCCGTTTAAATCACCAATAGAACTCCCTACTTTAATTTTCCCCATTACACTTTACTTTTAATAAACTGATACAATAATCTTACACCCATTCCTGTTGCCCCCTTACCTCTATATCCATATTTTTCCTTAGTGAAACAAGGGCCTGCAATGTCTAGATGTATCCAGGGGTAATCTACAAAGTGTGCTAAAAATTTACCTGCAGTAATTGCCCCTCCAAATGGTCCTCCTAAATTCTTAATATCAGCTACATCCGATTTTATCAACTGATCGTAATCGCTCCAAAACGGCATTTCCGCCAAACGTTCATGAGTTTGCTCTCCTATTTTTTTTAAATGAGTATGCTCTTTTTCGGTGTTTTTATGCATGCTTACAATACCAAAATGGCCAATTGAATAGGCAGCAGCACCTGTTAAAGTAGCTAAGTCAATTACTAATTCTGGCGTGTATTTTTTTGCAAAACTTAGCGCATCTGCAAGTACTAACCTTCCTTCTGCATCTGTATTTAAAACCTCAACAGAAGATCCATCATGCATATAAATAACATCTCCTGGAGCATAAGCATTACCTGAAGGGCGGTTGTCAGTTGCTGGAATTAAACCAACAACATAATAAGGTAAATTATTAGATGCAATTGCTTGCATAACTCCAATTACGGTTCCGGCTCCTCCCATATCTGTTTTCATCAAATCCATTGAATTGGCTGTTGGTTTTAAGCTAAGCCCACCTGTGTCATAAACAATCCCCTTCCCTACTAAAACAATTGGGGTTTTGTTCTTGGTTATTTTTGGCTTCCATTCCATAATGGTGAAAGTTGGCCCATCAATGCTTCCTTTATTTAC
>CAWVYN010000072.1:0-4680 GCA_963934425.1 uncultured Flavobacteriales bacterium
ATTTTTCTTTTCTACTTCTACTTTTAACTCCTCGATTTCTTCCAAAACTTTTTCCCAAATTTGTGATTTATTATCCCAATCAAAACCAATTCCTCTAACTTTCTCTTGAATTCGGAATGCTTTTACAATAGCCGGTAATGATCTTGGAACGCCTTCTAAAACCGATTTCTTACCTTCTTTTAGTTTCAACTTTTCCCAATTCTTTTTTACCTCAATCTCATCAGCTACTTTTATATCTCCATAAATATGAGGGTGCCTGTGCACTAATTTATCACACACACCATTAATTACGTCACTAATATCAAAATCATTAGTTTCCGAAGCAATACGCGCATAGAATATAATATGCAACAGTAGATCGCCCAATTCTTTTTTGATCTCGGACATATCTTTATCCAAGATTGCATCTGAAAGTTCGTATAATTCTTCTATAGTTAAATAGCGTAAACTATCCATTGTTTGCTTTTTATCCCAAGGACATTGCTCTCTTAATTCATCCATAATTGTTAGCATTCTTTCAAACGCTTTTTTCTTACCCTTCATCATAGTCTTCTATTTAATTCTTGCAAACATAACATTTAAAGAATTTTTGTGTAAGTTTGTTGCTTAATAATAATTAAAAAATATAATTATGAGGAATCTATTTACACTTTTTGTTAGTTTGTTTTGTGTTCAGTTCTTATTTGCACAAAACTTTGTAAGCATTACACCAGAAAATAAGAATGTTATATTAGAGGAATTTACAGGAATACATTGTGGCTATTGTCCAGATGGCCATGTCTTGGCTCAGAACTTTTATAATGCAAATCCTGGAGATGTTGTTCTTGTCAACATTCATTCAGGATCTTATGCCAATCCAAGTCCTGGGGAACCAGATTTTAGAACGCCTTTTGGCCCTGCAATTGATGCACAAGCAGGAGTTGCTGGATACCCTGCTGGTACAATTAACAGACATTTATTCCCTGGAATGCAACAAGGTACTGGTACTGCGATGAGTAGAGGAGACTGGGCTACTGCAGGAGGACAAGTACTTGCACAGTCATCATGTGTAAATGTTGCAGCAGAAGCATTTTTAAATATTAGTACAAGAGTATTGACTGTAGATGTTGAGGCTTATTATACGGATAATAGTACTAGTACTACTAATAAAGTTAATGTTGTTTTATTACAAAATAATGTAGAAGGGCCTCAAGCAAATGGAGCAGTTTATAATCCTGGAGCTATGTTACCTAATGGGAATTATAATCATCAACATATGTTCAGGCACATGCTTACAGGACAGTGGGGAGATGATATCATTACTACTACAACTGGTTCTTTCTTTCAGAACACATATACCTACACTATTCCTTCTGATTTGAATGGAGTTGCGTACGATTTGTTCAATTTGGAGGTTGCTGTTTTTGTTTCTGAAGGAAATCAAGAAATTTTAAGTGGTAATATGGGAAACATGACACATATAGTACCTCCAGGAATTAATTTAATTGATTTAAGTTCAACTACAAATATGACTATGCCAACCTCATTATGTGATAATAACATTACTCCTGAAATTACTGTAACTAATAATAGTGCAATAGCTGTAGATACTTTTGAAGTAAGTTATACGCTTAATACTGGAACGCCTGTAACACAAACTGTTTACACTTCTTTAGCTCCAGGAACAAATACTACAATCACATTCCCTGCTATTACTGTCCCATCTGGACAAAATACTATTTCGTATAGTTCTGGCACTCTAGCAGGAACTTCATTTGTTGATAATATGCCTAATAATAATCTCACAAGTTCTGGAAGTTTTAATACTGTTAATCCTGTTCCATTTGCAACTTTTCATACAGAAGGATTTGAAGGCTATCCTAACACAACACCAGCGCCAAATAATGCTTTACTTCTAAATCCTCAAGGTCATAGAGTGTTTATTATTGATGGAACATGGCCAGGACCAAATGCTGGGGGATTTGGTAATAGCCATAATATGTATAGATGGACATTTATTGATGCATCAATGGGTGGTGGAGATTATGCTGATTTAGTTTTTGCGAAACTTGACTTATCTGGTTCAACAGGAAGTGGACTAATCTATAACTATGCACATGCTCAAACTACTGGATTTGATAATAATAGATTGCAAGTTTTAGTTTCTACTGATTGTGGAGCTACATGGAATTTAGTGTCTGAACTTGTAGGGACTAACTTAGCGACTGCCCCTCCAATGGCAAGTGGCCCCTTTTATCCAAATCTGTCTACTTGGCAAACTGATATTGTAGATTTGACCGCTTATGATGGAAATGCTGGTGTAATGGTTGCCTTTAAAGGGATTTGTGCAGGCGGAAATAATTTGTATATAGATGATATTGAAGTTGGCGGTGGTATTATTAGTACTAGTACTCCATCTTGGGATTGTATTAGTGTAGGAAACTGTGTAGATCCAGGAACAGGGAATGGAGCATATTCTTCTCTTATTTCTTGTCTAACTTCTTGTGTGCCAGTAACGCCATCTTGGGATTGTGTAACTGGTGCTGGAGGTTCTCAATGTAAAGATCCAGGAACAGGTAATGGATTATATAGTGACTCTCTAGTATGTATTGCAGCATGTTCTGTAAGTGATATAACAGAGACTATCTCAGAAGGAGATTTTATTCTATTTCCAAATCCAATAACTAATAAAGGAACTTTACAATTAAATATTGAAAAAACTATGAATTTAGAAATTGGAATTTATAATGTATTAGGTGAAAAAGTACAGCAAATTGATAATACTAAATTTACAAAAGGAGTACATAACATTACTTTTGACACCTCTAATTTAGAAAGTGGCACTTACTTTCTAAAATATGAATCGATTGATTATGTGAATAATATAAAATTTGTTGTTACTCACTAAAATTTACTTTTCTTAAAAATGATAAGAGGGCTACTTTTTGTAGCCCTTTTTTTATGTAGTTTTGCAATATGAAGATATTTTTGATAACAATAGGAATGATTGCAATTGCTTTTGCTGGTATTGGCATCAAACTATTAGTAAAGAAAAACGGAAAATTCTCCGGCACTTGTGCAAGCCAGAATCTACTAATTAACAATCAAGAAGAGCCGTGCGGATTATGTGGTGCTATGCCAGATGAAAAATGCAAAAATGATGAAGGCTAATTTACAATTCTCTTTTTAAAACCAGAAGATATAAAAGTATTCCACTCTCCATCTTTATTGGTATAGGTAAGATAAATTTCAATTTCAGGATGAGTCTTTAGAAATTGTTTACTTTTCTTTACACCCATTACCATAAATGCGGTAGCATAAGCGTCTGCTAGCATGCAACTTTCATGAATAACAGTTACGCTCAATAATCGATTCTGTGCTGGATATCCTGTAAAAGGATTGATGGTGTGAGAATATTTCACACCATCTTCTTCGTAAAATTTTCTGTAGTTCCCAGAAGTAGCTAAGGCCCTGTTTTTCAAATCTAAGATAAACTGAAAACGTTCATTTTCATCTATATTTTCAGAAGGCTTATCCACCCCTACTCTCCATAGGTTTCCATCTGCATTCTCCCCTTTCACCAAAATCTCACCACCCACTTCAATCAAATAATTACTATCTCCTTTTGCTTGCAGAAACTCTGCTATCACATCTACTGTATATCCTTGAGCGATGGCATTGAAATCCAACTTCATTCCTTGTGGCAGAATTAGAGAATCATCTATTAACTTTATTTTATCAAAACCAATAAAAGGCAAAATATTATAAAACTTTGCAGAATCAATAATAATGGAATCACCTAATTTATCTTGATAAAAACCCCAAGCGTCTACAAGTGGAGAGACAGAGCAATCAAAATTTCCTTTGCTCTCTAAGTACACTTTTTCTGCTGCTAAAAATACCTCATTAAAAAATAAATCAGTTCTCAAATTTTGACCATTATTCAACTTGCTAATAATTGAATACTCCTTGTAAATGGAAAGGGAACTGTCTATTTCTCTGAAAATACTATCTATCTGAAATTTATAATTCACACCATCATTTGATAAATATTGGATGTGATAAAAACTTCCTTGTGCACTACCGGAATTCTTGACTAAAATTAAATTACCATCTGAAGAACAAGAAAAGAAAATGAGAAGCAATAAATAAAGTAAGTTTTTCATAAGGAACAAAAATACACTTTGTATTTTATTTGTCGTTTGTCGTTTGTAGAAAATACACAATAACAACTAGCAACTGTAAACTATTTATATCTTTAAAGAATGTAAATTGAAATAACAGCTTTCCTTACATTCTATCAGGAACACCAGCTCCTAACAATCGCATAGCCATTTTTATCACTTTACCAACTTTAACTGATAATGCTAATCGGAAATTAATTAGATCATTACTCTCAGCTGTAAGTATAGAAGTGCTTTGGTAGTAAGTATTGTACTCCTTTACCAAGTCATAAACATAATTAGCAACAAGTGCAGGGCTATAATTAACTGCTGCTTCTTGTATAGTAGATGGAAATTCCATTAACAACTTTATAATTTCTTGTTCTTTATCTGTTATATCAACTGATTTTGGTATTGTCACCTTAGCCTTATGCTTTCTTTTTAAAGATTGAATTCTAGCGTAAGCGTATTGGATAAATGGTCCTGTATTCCCATTAAAATCTATGGATTCTTTAGGGTCAAAAAGTATACGTTTTTT
>CAWVYN010000073.1:0-4646 GCA_963934425.1 uncultured Flavobacteriales bacterium
GTACATTGGCTCATCTGAATCTAGTAAAGATAATAAGTCATTTTGTGCTTTTGCAAAAATACTTGAAAACATTATAAAAAAGATTACAATTTTTTTCATTGTTTTTTCATTTCAATACTTACTTGAATTTCTATTTCTTCTGCAATATTATACATTACAATTCTAGGAACTTTAATTGTGTAGTCTTTTAATTTTACAGAAAATTTAACACCAGAAATAGAAGCTGTATTATCATTCACTTGCAAATCTCCGAAGACACTGACATCATTAGCTTGTCCATGAATTGTAAGTTTTCCTTCTACATTTGCAACACCATTTTTGTGAGAAACAACTTTTCCAACAAAAGTAGATGTTGGAAAAATATCTGACTCCAGATAATTCTCATTAAAATGTTCTTGCATTAAGGATTTTGGAAATATAAAATCTGTGATGCTTAACTGAAAAACTAAATCTTTAGTTTTAGCATCATAAACAGCAGAAACTTTATTATTTATGGCCGAAATATCTTCCACTGGCGCCTTAGAAAAAAAACTAATTGTTCCATCTTTTGCTAAATATTGTTGGGCATTTGCAGAAAAACAAATCAGGAATAAAAATATACTAATTATTTGGCGCACCATTTTCTTTCCAGTTTTCAATAATTAATATTTCCTCTACAGTTAATCTTTGCCTATTCTTTGGCATAAATCCAACTTCTCTTTTTATACTTTCAATAACCGTTCCGTTAATCACTTTATCCTGAATCTGCTGAAAATTTGTTAAGGGCATTATCCCATTAGAGTTATTTTGAAAATGACACTCTATACAGTTCTTATTAAAGATTGGCTCTACACAGTCAGTAAAAGAAGGGCTATTTGTTTCACAAAGAGATAACTCATTATAAGAGCAGGAGCTCAAAAATAATAATAGTATAGCAAAAGTTATAACAAATCTCATTTTACAAACATATTGCTTTTTGTAAAAGTAATTCTATTAAACAACAATAAACCGATAACAAATAAAATAATTACTACCCAAAGTGCCATTTGCTGACTATAATAAGTCGTGATAATTCCAAAAAGTAAAGGTCCTAAAAAGGAAGTGGCCTTACCGGTAAGGGCAAAAAATCCAAAAAATTCATTTTGTTTTTCCTTTGGTGTAAGTTGAGCCATAAGCGAACGACTACAGGATTGATTTGGTCCCACCATCAAACCAATAAGCACTCCGGCAAACCAAAAAATTTCCTTAGAAAAATTTGTTTCAGGAGCAATATATGCTAAAAGAGTAGCTATTATCAAAATCACTAAAGAGATATTAATTACCTTTTTTACCCCAATTTTATCTTCCAAATAACCAAATAAGAAGGAGCCAAAACCAGCACAACTATTTAGTACAATGCCTAAAAGCATTACTTCCTCAAAAGTAAAGTTGATGGTTCCTACTGCATAAATTCCTCCTAGTGCAAATATGGTAACCAGTCCATCATTAAAAAACAGGCGAGCTATTAGAAATTGAGATATTTGCTTGTAATAGCTAATAGAATTAAAAGTTTTCCTAATTGTAGCAAATGAATCGGAAAGATGCTTTTTTGTAAGTTTATCTTTCTTTCTATCTTTTAAAAATAAAAAGGTTGGAATACTAAAAACAGCAAGCCAAACTCCTACTAAAATATTGATTCTTCTTATTCCTATTTCATCTAAATTAGGGAATAAAAACAAAGAAAGAAACAATGCTAACAAACCCCCAATAAAACCTAACCCCCAAGCAAAACCAGAAATACTCCCGCTATTTTCTTTATTGGATAAATCCGGCAAATAAGAATTACAAAAAACCGAGCCCATTTCAAAAGCAATATTAGCAATTATAAAAAGAGTAAGTGCCAAAAATACATCTCCAGCCATTGGAAAATAAAGCAACATAGAAAATACCGCACAAATGGCCGTAAAAGAAATTAGAAAGAATTTCCGATAACCACTATTGTCGGCAATAGCGCCCAGTATTGGTGATAATATAGCCACAATAATTGCAGTAATTGCAATTGCATTTGCCCACATTGCTGTGCCAATTTGTGGGTTTGGAGCTATCACTTTCACAAAAAATGCACTATAAATAAAAGTGACGATTATGGTAGTAAAAGGTTGATTGGCAAAATCGTAAAATGACCAAGCCAAAACTTCTTTCCTATTTTTAATCTTTGATAAAGTCATAGATTTACAAAAACCAATAATACAATTTTTATTCCTAAATTACTTTTTACTTCATTAATCTTAAAAAAATGTAAATTTGCACATTAAAAAAATAAAATGAACTTAGAAGGAATTATTTCAATTACAGGAAAAACTGGCCTATTTAAGGTAGTCTCACAAGCAAATAATGCGGTAATTGTGGAAAATTTGGCGGACAAAAAAAGAATGCCAATTACGGCACGATATCAAGCAAATAGTTTGAATGAAATTGGTATTTATACCTTTGAGGACACCAAGCCATTATCAGAAATATTTGATATTATTGCCAAAAAAGAAAACGCAAAGCAAGGCATCAGTCACAAAGTAGATAAAGAAGAGTTAATAAAATACTTTGAAGAGATTTTGCCTAATTATGATGTGGAAAAGGTTTATATCTCTGATATGAAAAAAGTAATTCAGTGGTATAATGCTATGCAAACTGCTGGTTTGATTAAATTACCACAAGCCGAAAAGAAAACTACTAAAAAGAAAGCAACTGCTGAAAAAGAAAATTAATGGAAACACAACAAATAAAAATACCAACAAGACCAAAAAGAAAATTTGTTCCTGAAAATTTAATCATTGATTCTTGGAAAAAGATAGAGTCTTTATTTGATAATTTAGTAGAAAGAGAAATTTCAAATGTAGCTGAATTAGAAAAATGGATGTTAGATCGTTCTGAGTTGGAAGCCGTTCTAGAAGAAGATATGGCTTGGCGATATATCAAAATGAATATCGACACAACTAACAAAGAATTAGGGGAAAGCTTCTCTTTTTGGATTAAAGAAATTGCACCAAAAACTGCTCCTTATTCTCATAAATTAAATCTAAAGTTGGTAAATAGTCCTTCTCTACAATATCTAAACCGAGAGAAATACCGTATTTATTTAAGAAGTCTAAACAAAAAAATTGAGATTTTCCGTGAAGAGAACATTCCGCTTTTTACAGAGATGGAAGCCAAACAACAAGAATATGGTGCTATTTCTGCAAAAATGAATGTGGAAATGGATGGTAAGAAATTGACCATGCAAAAAGCTGCTCAACTCTTAAAAGATACAGATAGAAATAAAAGAGAAAAGGTTTTTAAAAAAATAAGCGAGAGAAGATTACAAGATGAGAAAGCTTTGGATGATTTGTATGATGAATTAATTGCGCTAAGAAAGCAAATTGCAAAGAATGCTGACTTTGAAAATTATCGCGATTATATGTTTGCGGCAAAGGAGCGTTTTGATTATACTCCAGAAGATTGTTTTGATTTTCATGATGCCATTGAAAAAGAAATTGTTCCAATTATCACTTCTTTTGAGCAAAAAAGAAAAGATAAATTAGGATTTGAAAATTACAAGCCTTGGGATACCCAAGTAGATGTAGATGGATTGAGCCCTTTAAAACCTTTTGATGGCGGAAAAGTTCTGACCGATAAATCAATTGAGTGTTTTGATAGATTAAGACCTTATTTTGGGGAATGTTTGGCTACTATGCAAGCAATGAAACATTTAGATCTGGAATCAAAAGATGGAAAGGCTCCAGGAGGATTTATGTATCCACTTTATGAAATTGGTGTTCCTTTTATTTATATGAATGCTGTTGGTTCGCAAAGAGATGTGGTTACTATGGTGCATGAAGGCGGACATGCGGTACATTCCTTTTTATGTAGAGATTTATCTATGACGGAATTCAAATCTACTCCCTCTGAGGTTGCTGAATTAGCATCAATGTCCATGGAACTTTTATCTATGGATCATTGGGATGTTTTTTACTCAGATAATAGCGAACTTAAAAGAGCAAAATTAGAGCAACTGGAAAAGGCATTAGAGACACTTCCATGGGTTGCTTCTATTGATAAATTCCAACATTGGATCTATACAACAAAACATACTGCAAAAGAAAGAAAAGAAAAGTGGTTAAAAATTTCTTCAGAACTTGGAAATCAGATAATTGATTGGGAAGGCAATGAAGATGTACATGCTAATCTGTGGCAAAGACAATTACACCTTTATGAAGTTCCATTCTATTATATTGAATATGGAATGGCACAATTAGGAGCAATTGCAATGTGGCGCTCTTACAAGCAATTAGGTAAAAAGGGACTAGATAATTATATGCAAGCACTAAAATTGGGTTATACCAAAAGTATTTCCGAGATTTATGAAACGGCTGGAATTAAGTTTGATTTTTCAGCACAATACGTAAAAGAATTAGCTGATTTTATCAAAGAAGAATTGTCTGAATTAGAATAAGTTACTACCATGGAAAATAATAATACCAAATCGTTTAAGAAGAGAGTTCACGAAATTATTTTTGAAGCAGATACTGAAAATGGTAAATTATTTGATGTTATTCTGCTAGCAGCTATTCTCCTTTCTATTATAGGTGTCATGTTAGAAAGTGTTCATGAGATAGACAAAGAATATCATGAAATAATAATGTTTTTTGAATGGG
>CAWVYN010000074.1:0-4604 GCA_963934425.1 uncultured Flavobacteriales bacterium
AAGCAATATACAAAATAGAAAATAAAAATTAAAAGTTATGACTGCAATTAAAGGAGGTGAATTTCTAATAAAAAACCAAGATGCAAATGATATTTTTATTCCTGAAGATTTTGGAGAAGAACAATTAATGATGGCTTCTGCAACTAAGGAGTTTGTAGAAAAAGAATTAGACCCTCATAGAGAGAGGTTTGAAAAGAAAGATTATCAGTTGACTGAGGATTGTATGAAAAAAGCAGGAGAATTAGGATTGTTGGGAATAGGAGTACCAACTGAATATGGAGGAATGGGGATGCCTTTTAATACTTCTGTTCTTATTTGTGATAAAATTTCAGGAGCAAACGGTTCATTCTCTACAGCTTTTGGTGCACATACTGGAATTGGAACATTACCAATCTTACTGTATGGTAATGATACTCAGAGAGAAAAATATTTACCCAAATTGGCAACTGGAGAATGGATGGGTTGTTATTGTTTAACAGAACCAGGGGCAGGCTCTGATGCTAACTCAGGTAAAACAAAAGCAGTTTTGACAGAAGATGGAAAACACTACCTTATCACAGGACAAAAAATGTGGATTTCTAATGCTGGATTTGCAGATGTTTTTATTGTATTTGCAAGAATAGAAGATGATAAAAATATTACTAGTTTTATCTTAGATAAAGGAATGGAAGGTATCACTATGGGTGAGGAAGAATACAAATTAGGATTAAATTCCTCATCTACCCGTCAGATGTTTTTTAATGAAGTAAAAGTTCCTGTTGAGCAAATGTTAGGGGGAAGAGAAAATGGATTTAAAATCGCAATGAATGCGCTTAATGTAGGTAGAATTAAACTTTCTGCAGGAATATTAGACGCTTGCAGAAGAGTAACAACACTTTCTACAACTTATGCAAATGAGAGAATTCAGTTTGGGATTCCCATTGCAAAATTTGGAGCTATAAAACACAAATTGGCTGATATGGCAACTAGAACCTTTGCTATAGAATCGGCAACTTATCGTGCTGGAGCAGAAATTGAAAAAAATATTGGAAGATTAGAAAGCGAAGGAATGGATCATCAAAAAGCACATTTAAAAGGGGTGGAAGAATATGCTATAGAATGTTCTATAGTGAAAGTTTTGGGTTCGGAAACCATACAATTCTGCTCGGATGAAGGGATTCAGATTTATGGAGGAATGGGATATTCAGCTGACACTCCAATGGAAGCGGCTTATCGTGATGCAAGAATTGCTCGTATTTATGAAGGAACTAACGAAATCAACAGAATGTTATTGGTTGGTATGATTCTGAAAAAAGCCATGAAAGGAGAGTTGGATATTATGACACCTGCCATGAAAGTTGCATCAGACTTAATGAGTATCCCTTCATTTGAAACTCCTGATGAAAGTAAACTGTTTGCAGTAGAAAAAGAACATCTGAATAAATTGAAAAAATCTATCTTGATGATCTCAGGGAAGGCTGCTCAACATTTTGCTATGGATATTGAAAAAGAACAAGAAATTCTGATGAACTTAGCTGATATGGTAATAGATCTATACACAGCCGAATCTGCCATTTTAAGAGCTGAAAAGTTATCTCTTAAAAATGGAGAAAAACAAACTAAATCACAGATTATTATGAGTAAATTATTCTTGTATTCTGCAATAAAAAATTGTCAAAAATCAGGAGAAGAAGTTATTTTATCCTTTGCAGAAGGGGACGATCAAAGAATGCTGCTAATGGGCCTTAAACGATTTACGAAAGGGTACACTATAAACCCTAAAAAATTAAGAAGAGAAATAGCTGCTAAATTAATTGAAGAGAACACGTATTGCTTTTAGTATATTTGCCGAATGAATTTTACAACATTTAAATTCGGAAAAGAACTGCAAGAGGGGTTAGATATGATGGGATTTGAAAAGGCCACACCTATACAAGAACACGCAATACCCATAATACAAGCAGGTAAAGATTTAATTGCCTGTGCACAAACTGGAACTGGTAAAACAGCTGCATTTGTTTTGCCTATATTAGATAAGCTTACAAAGACTCATCAAAGCAATAAAGTAAACACTATAATTATTGCCCCAACCAGAGAGCTTGCTAAACAAATAGATATGCAAATTGAGGGATTCTCTTATTTTACTAATTCCTCTTCTTATCCTATTTATGGTGGAGGAACAGGAGTTGAGTTTGACAATCAAAAACAGGCTCTAAAAAAAGGAGCTGATATGATTATTTGTACTCCTGGTAGATTATTAGCTCATTTAGATTTTAATTATTTTGACACTTCAGGGGTAGAACATTTTATTTTGGATGAAGCAGACAGAATGCTTGATATGGGATTTTATGATGATATCATGAAAATTGCAAAATCTTTACCTGAGAAAAGACAAAACTTGTTGTTTTCGGCAACTATGCCTCCAAAAATTAGAACACTAGCTACAAAATTACTCGACAAGCCTGAAAGTATTAGCTTAGCAATTTCAAAACCTGCTGAGGGAATTACACAATCTGCTTATATGTGCAACGACAATCAAAAAGTGAGTTTGGCAAGAGAAATTTTAAGAGCAAAAGGGAAGGATCTGAGTCATGTACTAATTTTTGCGTCTAGCATAAAAAGTGTTCGAGAAATAAAAAGAACACTTAACAGAGCTGGAATGAAAGCTTCTGAAATGCATTCTGGGTTGGGCCAAAATGAACGGGAGGAAACGATTCGTGATTTTAAAAGTAAGAAAATTAGAATCTTGGTTGCTACTGATATTTTATCAAGAGGAATTGACATCCAAGAAATTGAGTTGGTTATCAATTATGAAGTTCCTCATGATGCAGAAGATTATGTTCATAGAATTGGCAGAACTGCTCGTGCTGACAGAACTGGGGAGGCTATTACTTTTATCAATTCTAAACAAGTCCATAATTTTATGGCTATTGAAAAGTTAATTGAGAAAGAAATTCCTAAATTGGATTTACCAAAAGGATTTGAGAAAGCCCCTGAATATAAAATTCAATCCAAAAATAAGAAAAAGAAGAAGTGGAGGAATTTTAAGAAAAATAAGAGATGACGTGAAAAGACTGTGTTCATCTCTCTAAAACGGGAGCATGATGAGGTTTTATTCTGGCATCAATAATAGGAAGAGAACAAGAGAAATGTTTGTTATTAGTTTTAGCATTTAATCCATAAATATCGTTTGCAGGATTTGAACGAGTAAAAGTTACCCAAAGCCAATTAGAGAAATTTTCACTTACAAAAATAGCATTATCTACTAATGTAATGAGTCCTATTCCATCTAACTTCTGATTTTCTAAAGATAAAACAAGTTCATTAATTTCA
The DNA here is from genome assembly GCA_963934425.1 of uncultured Flavobacteriales bacterium. GTDB lineage: Bacteria > Bacteroidota > Bacteroidia > Flavobacteriales > BACL11 > DUAL01. The sequence goes on from CAWVYN010000074.1 coordinate 3,313, forward strand.
CCCTTTCCTTCAATAACTAAGTTTCCTTTACTTATTAATTTAGGATTTAAGAAATCATCTGGTAAATTTATTTCATTTATTTTTTCAGATAAAGTTCGTTTTATTTCTCCTGCAGCAGCTATCACTACTTTTGAACCTTCATTTAATCCATCTCCACTATAGTCCAAAGTATCAATAGTAGTTTTTGTCTGAAAATGTAAATCTCTTTTCCAATCTACTCTTTCTAAAAAGTGTGTAAAATAGTTCTTCTCATCATTCACATTGGGAGAATTCACCTCATCACAGATAAATATATATTTTGCTAAGGACATCTGTCCAGTCCCTAAAATATGGTTTGCAATTGTTAATAATTCTTCTGGTTTTTTGGTAGGATTATAGGGAGTATATCGTTCGCTTCCTACAGCTAATAATAGTGGATGAACCCCTGCTGCATCTACAGCATTTACAGCTTTCAGTCCTGGAATCTCTTTTTCAATTGCCTTCCCGCTAATCTCATGGATAAGCGCCCCAAACTGAGAGTCCTCTTGCGGAGGACGGCCCACAACTGTAAAAGGCCAAATAGCATTTTCTTTAGCGTACACTTTATGAATCTTCAAAACTGGAAAATCATGTTTCAAACTATAGTAACCTAAATGATCTCCAAAAGGGCCTTCAGCCTTTTTTTCATTAGGATGTATCTCACCACAAATTACAAAATCAGCATCTGCAGAAATAGTATATCCATCTTTTTTTGCATATCTGAATCTTCTTTTTCCTAATACCCCTGCAAAAGAAAGCTCCGACATTCCTTCAGGTAATGGCATTACTGCAGCAAAAGTATGAGCAGGAGGTCCTCCAACAAAAACAGAAATCTTTAAAGGCTCTCCTTTTGCATTTGCTTTTTTCTGATGAATACCAATTCCCCTATGAATTTGATAATGCATACCAGCTTCTTCATTTATTATATAATCATTTCCTGAAAGCTGAATTCTGTACATTCCCAAATTAGAGTTCATTATATTAGGATTATCTGGATCTTCAGAATAAACTTGAGGTAAAGTAATAAAAGCTCCACCGTCATCTTTCCAACATTTTATTTGAGGAATTTCATCAATCTTTATTTCTTTAAATCCTTTAAACCTTACTTTTTTTGGAAGTGCATATATTCCGTTTAAAGCAGTAGAAAGTGCTTTGAAAGGATATTTAAATACAGAAATAGGATTAATTTTTATATGAATCAATTCTTTTACAATTTGTAAACTATCACGAAACATAAATTTACTCCTATCTAATGTTCCAAACAAATTAGAAAC
>CAWVYN010000075.1:0-4594 GCA_963934425.1 uncultured Flavobacteriales bacterium
GAATATGATAAAAAACTAAATGAATAATATAAATATGAAGCAGTGTAACTAATTCCAAAACCAAAATATAATAGGGCCACTGACCTATTAGCATAGGATTCTCTACAATCGGTTTAGCCTTCAAATACATATAGTTGGAATTGATTATAAAGTTTAGTGGAAAAATAAATACAACCGGAATTTGAAGCCGATAAAAAGTATGTAACCAAGCTCTTTTTCTTGGTCTCATCTCCATAATAAGCGTTAAGTACAAAGGAGCCAAAAGCATGCCTGCATGCACAAAATAATAATCAAAGAAGAACCAATTAGAAGTGCCATTGGTAAGTTCTGGGGTTAGAAGAGAATGAAATCCGGCAGGAATAGATAAAAACAAACACCATTCGTACATCCATTGCGTTTTACTTAAAAGAGTAATAAAACAAATAATAAAAGAAATTCTACAAAGATGAAGCGGTAAATGATCCTGAATATTCCATGTTCCATTTCTTAGGGTGGTTATCAGAGTAATAAGATATACTAAGATAAATGCAAACGCAAGAGCTTTCTGAAATATCTCTTTTATTTTTAAAGATTGTTTTCTCAGTAGAAATAAAAGAAGGACAACAGAAAAAAAAGAACTTAATAATCCTTTCCACCAAAGTATGCTTAATGGCTCAATAACAATGTGATCTACCAATTTATTGTTTTTTTATTTCTGGCAAATCTCATATTAATTTCAACTTTTTTAATAGAATTAGAAAATATCAATTTGAAGTAAAAATAGTCTTATTCGTTCAAAATTAAATTATAAATCCAAACTGATTTGGGTATCACTATCCTTTTCGTTTATTGTATTTTCGACTTCAACGATTTGTTTTTCTTTCTCTGGCTCAAAGGGAAGTGGCTCTAATAAGTTTATCTCTTTTATCTTTTTATTAGAAAGTTTATTTCCAATAGCATTAATTCCTTTTACAGCAATAAATTCCTCTAAATTAATAACAGATTTTTTTCTATCTTTCCCCTTCTCTTTCACAAAAACCAATTCTGCTTGCGGACGCCAATCAGTAGATATAATTTCTAAAATAGAACCCTTTGCATTAGATATAAAATTTAATTTCTTACTCTTTTTTTCTAGTCGGAATCTTTTCACAAAATAGCACTGTCTTTTTCCATCAAAGTATATAGCTGAAATCGGTTTTTCGGAATTGAATTTTTCAATTACAATCATATCATCATCAAAATGGGTAGAAAGCTCAAACCCTTTCAATTCCAATTCTCCTTTCTGATTGATAGAAAGAATTTTATCTTCAGCATCAAATGCACCCAAAAACTCTCCTCTTTCATCTACATTCAATCTTTGCACAGCATCATCAAACCAAATTTCTCTAGCAGCCAAAGTAGAAACACCTTCTGATTTTAACTCTACTTTTTTTACAGCATTTTTTGTAACTATGTTTCCATTAGTCCCTCTACCCTTAATTGAAATTTCTGAAAAATCAATATCAATTTTTAGTTTTTTCAACTTTTGCAATGCACGTAAATGCACACATACTTGCTCTGCTTCCCCATTTGGATTTGCTGTAAAATAACGCACCTTACTTCCTTTCTCAGATTTAGTAAGAGAATAGGCCTTGTTACGGGTAACTCCTTTTACAGCAAATCGTTTTATCATAGTATTTCCTGATTTTCCATCTTTGTAAATCATATTGTAAATGGTGCGTTCATCTCCTTTTTTAAACACTCCACAATGTATGATGTCTTTTCCAACAAAAGTTTTATCATCTACTTTTGTTTTAATCATACTTCCATCTTTTTTAAAAGCAATAATATCATCAATATCAGAACAATCGCACACATATTCATCTTTTCTAAGTGTGGTCCCTATAAATCCTTCTTTTCTATTTACATAAAGTTTCTTACTTGCTACTACTACCTTTTTTGCTTCTATATTTTCAAAGGTTTTTATTTCTGTTCTTCTTTTAAATTCTTTACCATAATTTTTCTTCAATTTTTTGAAATAAGCAATAGCATAATCAGTCAAATTATTTAAATTATATTTTACTTCTTTTATTCTTTCTTCTAATTTTAATATGTCATTCTTTGCCTTGTCTAAATCGAATTTGGTAATTCGTTTTATTTTAATTTCTGTAAGCCGACTAACATCTTCATCTGTTACTTCACGCAAGAGGTTTTTAGTATGTGACTTTAGTCCTTTATGAATTGTGGAAATAACTTCTTCCCAACTTTCTAATTCTTCAATTTGGTGATAAATTCTATTTTCAATAAATATTCTTTCAAGGGAAGCAAAATGCCACTTTTCTAGAAGTTCATTCAGTACTACCTCCAACTCCTGTTTTAGTAAATCAAGCGTTCTATTTGTTGAAATATGTAAAATTTCTGATACACCTAAAAATTTTGGTTTTTCCTCTTCAATTATACAAGAAAGTGGAGATATAGAAACCTCACAATCAGTAAAACTATAAAGGGCATCTATAGTTTTATCAGGTGATACTTTTGCGGGAAGTGTAATGGCTATTTCCACATTTTCAGCCGTATTATCCTCTATCTTTTTTATCTTAATTTTTCCTTTATCATTAGCTTTTATTATAGAAGAAATTAAAGAAGTTGTGGTTGTTGAAAAAGGAATTTCAGAAATAATAAGAGTGCTTTTATCTTCTTGTAAAATTTTTGCTCTTACTCTAATCCTTCCTCCCCTTTTTCCATCATTATAATTGGTAAAATCAGCCATACCACCACTAAAGAAATCAGGGAAGATTCTTGGGCTCACTCCTTTCAGGATTCTGATAGAAGCATCAATTAGCTCATTAAAATTATGAGGCATTATTTTAGTAGAAAGCCCAACCGCAATACCCTCTACCCCATGGGTTAAAAGCAAAGGAAACTTTACTGGTAAAATTACTGGCTCCTTACTTCTGCTATCATAAGAGGAAATCCATTCTGTAATTTTTGAGTTGTAAAGCACTTCTAAAGCAAATTTACTAAGCCGGACTTCAATATATCTTGGGGCTGCTGCCTTATCGCCTGTGAAAGTATTCCCCCAATTTCCTTGCATATCTAGCAAAAGATTTTTTTGTCCTATTTGTACAAGTGCATCACCAATAGAAGCGTCCCCATGAGGATGATATTTCATGGTATGCCCTATCACATTGGCAACTTTATGATATCTACCATCATCCAGCTCTTTTAAGGAATGAAGTATTCTTCTTTGCACCGGCTTTAAGCCATCTTCAATATATGGCACTGAACGTGCTAAAATAACATAAGAAGCATAATCTAAAAACCACTGCTTATACATACCAGAAACATGTATTACATCTTTTAGATTTTCTCCATTTATATTATTAGACTCTTTATTCATCTTCCGAAATATCTTTTTCTACTTTCAAGTTTTCAATAATAAACTTCTGCCTTTCTGGAGTGTTTTTTCCCATATAGAAACTTAAAATCTCGCCAATCCCAGCTTCTTTTCCAATTATCACTGGTTCAAGACGCATATTTTTTCCAATAAAATGCTTAAACTCTGATGGAGATATTTCTCCTAATCCTTTAAACCTTGTGATTTCTGCATTTTTTCCAATCTTTTCAATAGCTTCTATTTTTTCTTTTTCGCTATAACTATAAAAAGTTTTCTTTTTATTTCTAACTCTAAAAAGAGGTGTTTCCAAAATATGCACATGCCCTTCTTTAACAAGTTCAGGAAAAAATTTCAAAAAGAAAGTAATCAGCAAAAGGCGAATGTGCATACCATCTACATCTGCATCAGTTGCCAATACAATCTTATTATATCGCAATCCCTCAATACCTTCTTCAATATTAAGAGCCGCTTGCAAAAGATTAAACTCTTCATTTTCGTAAACAACTTTTTTATTTAGCCCAAAGGAGTTAAGTGGCTTCCCTCTCAGACTAAAAACTGCTTGTGTACTTACATCACGTGTTTTAGTAATGGAGCCAGAAGCTGAATCACCCTCTGTGATAAAAATAGTAGTATCTGCCCTATTCTCTTTTTTTAAATCATTGTAATGCACCCTGCAGTCTCTTAGTTTTTTATTGTGCAGATTGGATTTCTTTGCTCTTTCTCTGGCCAATTTCTTAACTCCAGCCATAGCCTTTCTTTCGTGTTCTGCTTGCTGAATCTTTTTTTGTAGAACAACTGCAGTTTCTGGGTGTTTATGCAGGTAATTATCCAATTGAGTCTTGATAAAATCATTCACAAAAGTTCTGATAGTTACTCCTCTAGGTTCCATTTCATTTGAGCCTAATTTAGTTTTTGTTTGCGACTCAAATACTGGCTCAATTATCTTGATACTTATAGCAGCATATACAGCTTGCCTAATATCAATTGCATCATAATTTTTCCCATAAAATTCACGAATAGTTTTTGCAATTGCTTCACGAAAAGAGCCTTGATGCGTTCCTCCCTGAACGGTATGCTGTCCGTTTACAAAGGAGTAATATTGCTCAGAATATTGGTTTTTGCAATGGGTAAGGGCCACCTCAATATCCTCTCCTTTTAGGTGAATAATTGGATACAAAATTTCAGAATCAATATCTTGCTCTAATAAGTCATAAAGTCCATTCTCAGAAATAAATTTTT
>CAWVYN010000076.1:0-4588 GCA_963934425.1 uncultured Flavobacteriales bacterium
CCTTTATACTACTTTTTTAGATGTTTGGGATTTTCCAAATCAAAAGAAAAAATATGCTACTTTTCATTATTTGGACATGCAGCTTTTAGACAATTTGTATTTAGGAGTTTTTGAAAGTGTTATTTGGCAAGCAAAAGTTGAAGGTTATAATAGGGGATATGAATTAGCTTATTTAAATCCAATCATTTTTTATCGTCCTGTTGAATTTTCCATGGGATCCAATAAAGGTAATGTCTTGATGGGAGCTAATCTGAACTTTGCACTCAAACAATATAAGTTATATGGACAAATTCTGTTAGATGATTTGAATATTTCGCGCCAAGAGGATAGAGATGAAAATTATTCTGGAGGATTTTTTCAAAACAAGTTTGCTTATCAAATTGGAGCAAAAGCCAATCAACCATTTAATTTGAAAAATTTGTTTGTATTAGCAGAATATAATCAAGTGCAACCCTATACTTATGCCCATAAAATACCAATGCAAAATTATACGCACCTCAATCAAGCATTGGCGCATCCTCTGGGAGCAAATTTTAAGGAAATGATTGGGATCTTAAATTATAATTATGAGAAATGGAATTTGGAAGTAAAATGGAATCATGCTATTTATGGGGAGGATAGTACAGGAACACATTTTGGAAAGAATATTTTTCTGTCGGATTTTGAAGCAGAAAAAGAAGGGCAGCAATATTCATACGGAAACTTTAACGGGCAAGGAGTAAAAACAACCCAAGATTACATTACTGCAACAATTAGCAGGAAAATAAGACAGAAAAGCAATATTTATTTGTTTGGCCAACTAATTGCAAGACAAATTTCTTCTGATTTGCAAAATGTAAATCATTTGTATTTCCTTGTAGGGATCAAAAGTGATTTACATAATTCATATTTTGATTTTTAAATAAAAAAGCCCCATTCTGGGTTTTTTGTTTTGAATTGCAGAAATTATTCAACAAGTATTTTCTTTGTAGTACTTCCTTTTTCAGTTGTAATGCTTAGTAAATAAGTACCTTTTGCCATATTCCTTAAATCCACTTTTGTACTTCTAGTAAAAGTATCTTCTAAAATGATATCTCCACTAATATCATACATCTTGTAATTAGCTCTAATCCCCTCTACTTCAATGGTTAACTTATAAGTAGAAGGTACAGGATATATCTTGATTAAAGGGATTGTCACTTCTTTTGTTTTGCTTACAGAGTTATGCAAGAATATAACACTCTTATCTATACCGTTTACTGAATCTACGATCATTTCTGCTAAAGCAAATTTTGTAATAACATTATTAGACCACCATTGATAAGTGATTTCTTGTTCTAAGTCTCCAAAAGGAAGTAGATACCATCCGGAACCAGAGCCTGTAATAGTATCTGTACAAAATACCTGAATTTGGGTATTTGTTGTACGTTCTATTTTTAATCGTAAGCAATCAAAAGTCCCCATAGGGATTGTAATCGTCCCCCATGCATCAACATCAAAATCAGATAGAATCTCTGATTGTAGATTAATTGTATCTGCATTATGCGCTGCGCCTCCACTGATTGTTGCAGCTGTTATCCCCTGAGAAGCAAGGAGTAGGTTGACTAATGGTCCACTAATTATAGAATCTAGAATTAAGTTGGGACCATCTGTGTAAGTTGAACCATAGGTTAGAGGGAGTGGCAATACAACCAATGGTTGTTGAAAAACAGAGTCTCCTTCTCCTAGGAGTTCTACTTTACCAGAGCTCTTATTAAGATAGATGTAATCATTATTTTCTTCAATACAGATATTAGCATTAGGATAATATAACGAATGCGGTGTGCCATTTGGATCAACACATTCTAATATCTCAACATTCTGAACTTGCAGTGAGGAAAAGTCCCAATGCTGATTTGGTCCGGCCACTCCGGGACTTATCAAGGAAGTTACGCTATCAGGTTCAGTTAGATAAATAACATCTCCAATTGAAAGTATATCATTATCTGTAACTGTAATTTGCGCAAAGAGATTTGAAGATAAGAATGTAATTGTGATTATAAATAGTTTTATTCTTTTCATGTACTCTAACTTATTTAGTTTATAATTAATTTTTCTTGCCAAATTTTATTTTTATCTGTAATCTCAATAATAAATAGGCCAGTTCCTAACTGCTCTTTTGCAAGTGTAATCTCTGAAATTGCTTTTTTCTCCAAAAGTATTCTACCTAAATTATCATATATTTTGATGTTTCTTTTGCCTGTCACTTTTAAAAAAGCTACATCAGAAGTAGGGTTTGGATACATTGTAAATTTTTCTATTTCTTGCACTTCAACTCCAGAACTTCCATCTATAAACAAATCGTATTGTTGCCCTGGGAAAGCAGGTATATCTTGACCGCTTCCAGGATAAATAACAGTTCCTATAACTGGAATTGTTATTGCAGGAATCTGTACATTTATAGTCATGTTAACATCTATCGGGAAAGTGCCACTTTGAATAGAAGTTCCGCTTATAACAATACATCCGTTAATTCCTGAAGGATATTGACAGCTATTTATGTCACAAGCATAAGTTAAGTTGTTAGGTAAGCCCGTAATATCGTATGTTACATGGTTTACATTAACTGTCATTAGTGTGCTAATCCCAGCACTATTCATCAGAGGAGTTATTGTAGGATCTATCATGTCTAATAAAAAACCAATATCCATTGTTGTGTCTTCCAATACAACTAATGTAAGCGTCTGGCTGTAAGGAACACTTACTTGTCCATCACTAATACCAACTAAAGGAATGCCAGCTATTGGGATATTTGGCGGATACACACCAGGAATAGGACTCAGTGTAAATATAGGATTTGGTGTACATTGAGCATTCCCAATCATTGTATAAGTTAGAAAAATGCTAAGGATAATTATTAATTTTCTCATAATTATGAAATTTAAATTTCTTCAAAATTAGTATAAATAATTAATGTGTGGAATTTTTATATTACAAATCTTACCCCATTCTGATTAAGACAATAAAAAAAGCCCCAAAAGGGGCTTTACGAGTCTATTTAATATTTTTATTAGAACTCTGTTTTTTCGCCATTCTTAAATGCCACTACAAAACAATCGGCATAACCTCTTTTACGCATTTTTTTCTGATAACTTACGGCCTCATTCATATTAAAAAACATACCTGCAACATAAGAGGTTGTTTTATCATCAATCGGAATGGAAATTAAATTCCCTTCTGCATAGATCTCAGAAGGCGTGTTGTATTCGCCATAAGTGCCTAAATTTACTCTAAACACATAAGGATCGGTTACATTATATTTATTTTGATCTTGTTTGCTAAAAGAACGAATCAAATCATTTCTGCTTTTGTCATATGATTTTTGAACAGACAATGCTTTTTTACCTTCTTCCATTTCGTTATAAACGTAAATCATATTTTGGTATGGTTTCAAATAAAGTCGGTCTTGTTTTGTAGCTAGTTTTAACAAAGAAAGCGTTTTTTCTTTATCACCAAAAGTATAATAGGCAACTGCCAAATTATAAGTCCAATCTCTTGTTTTATAGATGTTTTTTGTTAAATATTTCAAATATCTTTTCGCTTGTCCTAAACCTCTTTTGTCTCCTTTGCTAAGGTATGCGATGGCTAAATTTCCTCTAACAAAGTTCAGTCCATCTTCTGTTATTTTGCCTCTTTTAAGGCGCTTCTCTGCTTCTTTCAAATCATCAATTGCTTTAGAGTATTGTTTATTTCTTAAAGCTTTGATTCCGTCATTATACGCCCCAACACCTTGTTGTACTTGGTCCATACTTCTTTCATCAATCTTATCAATCTTATTAAATTGAAGATGATCATCTTTTCCTACAATTCTGATGTTATTTATATCTGGTTTTTCTCCTGCAGAAGCAGTAATTACGACCTTTCCTTTTTTCTTCTTTCCGCTTCTTTTATCTACTTTAGCTCTTTGAGATTCTTTTAACTCTTTTGCCTGCGCAGATTGCATTTGTTCATGCACTTTATTTGCACTTTTTGTATTTCCTGATTCATTATAAATGGCTTTCAAAGTTTCATAAGCTTGATAATTGAACTCGTCCATTTTAATACAAGAAGAAAGCATAGAAGCGGCTTCATCTTGATTGTTCAAATTATAATGAATAATAGCAATATTATACGCCCAATGTTTTTCCTTAAATATGGTTTTGGTAAGTAAATTCACAAAGCGTTTAGCCATTACTTTGTCCTTTATTTTCCCCGTACTTACATAACACAAAGCCATGTTGATGTGAAGATAGTTATAAGCATCAGGACTTAATTTGGCCCTTTTATATCGTTTCATTGCATTTTTAAACTCAGCAATGGCCACCATATAATCTTTATTACGCATTTTTTTAATGGCAGATTCATAATGCTCGTTCCCAATTTTAGATTGGTCAATTGCTCTTTTGTTTAAATCTTTCACTTTTTCATGTTGCATTATCTTATCTACATCAGAGATTACTTCCCAATGGAATGGAGTGTATTTCTCAGAAACAGTGCTATCTACAATTGTAGCTTTTAGCATTTGCTGATTTGGAAATAGGGAAATCGCTAAACTAAATACCAAACTTAAACATATTTTCTTGTACATATC
>CAWVYN010000077.1:0-4567 GCA_963934425.1 uncultured Flavobacteriales bacterium
ATAACCCTGAACTTCCAGTTAGAATTAATCCATCTACTTTCTCAGCATGTTTTTTAGAAAATATAAGTGCAATATGCCCTCCTAATGAGTTGCCAACCAATATTGCTTTCTCCATTTTTTTATACTCCATAAAATCATGAAGATATTCTGATAAATAGTTAATAGATGTTTTAAGTAAGGGAACTTCAAAAAGTTTCAAATCAGGAGCAAGTACTTTAAAGCCAGCAGAAGCAACTATATCAACCATGCTTCCAAAATTATCTACTCCACCCATAAGGCCGTGAAGTAAAATCAAAGGCCTGCCTTCCCCTTTTTCAAGATATCTGAATTTTCCTTCTTTTTTTATCATTTTATTTCGTTTTCAGGAATTGCAAAGTAAAGAAATTTTATTTGATGGAAGTAGAGCGAGTACGTACTTTATAATTTTACCAAGAAATGAAAGAAATGGAGAAAGTTTTCAACAAAGTGGTAAAATGTGGTAAAATGTGGACCATTTATAATATATTTACACCCATTAAAAAAGAAAAATGATTAACCTAATAGGAACATATGAATGCAAGTCAGATGTGAAAGGACGTATCATGCTTCCTTCTGCTTTAAAAAAGCAATTAGCTGCTGTAATGCAAGATGGTTTTGTGATAAAAAGAAGTGTGTTTAACAATTGCCTAGAAATGTATCCTATGAAAGAATGGAATGTAATGGCGGCACAGGTTAATCAGTTAAATCGATTTATCAAGAAAAATATTGATTTTATTAGATCGTATATGTCTGGTTTAAAAGTGGTAGCAGTAGACGGAAACGGAAGAATACTTGTCCCAAAAAACCTTATTGTTTTTGCAGGGATAGGTAAAGAAATTGTGCTAACGGCTTCAGTGAATGTAATTGAAATTTGGGATAAAGAGCAATATGAAGAAACTGTAAAAGCAACTTTAAAAGATTTCGGAGATTTAGCAGAAGAGGTAATGGGAAATCAGCCAAAAGCAAATGATGAGGATGGGGTATCATGATGCAGTTTTACTTAATGAAAGCGTGAATGGACTTAATATAAATCCTGATGGGATTTATGTAGATGTAACATTTGGCGGAGCAGGGCATTCAAAAGAAATTTTAAAATGTCTTAAAGGAGGTAAACTATTTGCTTTTGATCAAGACACAAACGCAAATAATAATATTATAAAAAAAGAAAATTTCAAATTATTGAACACTAATTTTAGAAACATTAAAAATTTTTTACGGATTGAAAGAGTATCTGAAATTGATGGTTTGTTAGCGGATTTGGGTGTTTCTTCGCACCAGTTTGATGTTCCCAAAAGAGGATTTTCGACTCGTTTCCCTGGCCCACTCGATATGCGTATGAATTTGAATGCTGAATTAGATGCTAAGTATATTATCAACAATTATTCTCAGGAAGAATTGGCAAATATATTTTTTGAATATGGAGAATTAAGAGAATCCAGAAGAATTGCAAAAGCCATTGTATCATTCAGAAAAGAGAATCAGATTTCAACTACCAATCAACTATTAGATTGTATTCAGCACTTAAGCATTGACAGAAAAAGAAATCAATTTTTTTCTAGAGTATTTCAAGCCATTCGCATTCAGGTGAATGATGAGATTCAAGCATTAAAGGAAATGCTAAATGCAACAACTGATTTGTTAAAAGTGGGCGGCAGATTATCAGTTATTTCTTATCATTCTCTTGAAGACAGGTTGGTAAAGAATTTGATAAAGAAAGGAAATATAGAGGGGAATCTGAAAAAAGATTTTTATGGAAATCCGCAAAAGTGTTTTAAAGAAATAAGTAAAAAAGTAATTGTTCCGTCTGAAAAGGAGATAAAAAATAATCCAAGAGCAAGAAGTGCAAAGCTTAGGATTGCAGAAAAAATATAAATGAAAAATAAAAAAAAGCAAGAGCAGAATATATTTTCTGAAATATTTAAAGGAGATTTTCTCTCCAAAAAAGAAAATCAAGAACAATTGCCTTTTATACTTTTTATAGTGACTTTAATTATTTTCAACATTACGCTTTATTACAATGCGGAACAACTTGCGAGAAATATAAATAAAGCAGAAAAAGATTTGTACGAATTAAGGGTACAGTACATCACTACAAAATCAGAATTGATGGCAAAATACAAGAGATCAACCATTGAAAATACAGTACACGGAATGGGTATAAGTTCTTCTTTAATTGCTCCAAAAATTATAGAAAGAAATCAATGAAAAGACAAAAAAGAAATACCAATTGGAGGTTGATTTTTCTCTATCTTTTTATGCTTTTTTTTGCAGTGCTTATTCTGTCCCAAGTTTTTGTTATTCAACAATTAAATGACTCATTTAGTCAGAATCAACCACATTTTGTAAGCATTCAAGCCCCAAGAGGAAACATCTTTTCTGATGATGGAAGTTTGCTTGCTATTTCTATGCCGCTTTATGATGTGCATATTGATTTTAAAACAATAAACAATGACACTTTTAGAAAGTATATCTCTCCTTTATCTCAGAAATTAGAAAGTTTCTTTGGCGATACAACGGCCTTGGCTTATGAACTAGAGTTCAGAAATGAAAAAAAGAGAAATACACAATACTTCTTTCTTAAAAAAGATGTAACATACAATCAGATAAAACTATTAAAATCATTTCCACTTTTTAACAAAGGAAAAAATAAAGGCGGATTAATTTGTGAAAGAAAAGAGAATAGAGAAATTCCATTTCAACTTTTAGCAGAACGAACTATTGGTTATGAAAGAGATGGCATAAAACCAATAGGAATTGAAGGAGCTTATAACCAAATATTGAAGGGAGAGAATGGAAAAAAGTTAGTGCAAAAAATTGGGAAAGCAGAGCAAATTCCAATTAATTCTAGTGCTAATCTTTTGCCGAAATCTGGAGATGATGTAATAAGCACCATCAATATCGATTTGCAAGATGTTACAGAGCAATCCTTATTAAATGCTTTGGAAAAGCATAAAGCAGAATATGGTTGTGTAATTGTAATGAAAGTGAAAACAGGAGAGATCAAAGCAATTGCCAATTTAAAGAGAACAGAAGAGGGCAAGTTCTTTGAAAACTATAATTATGCAATTGGCGAACATTCCGAGCCGGGTTCTACTTTCAAATTAGCATCCATTTTGGCAGGACTAGAGGATGGGCTTTTTAAATTGTCTGACAGTGTAGATACTGAAAATGGTAGGTACAAATTTTATGATCGCACCATGATAGATTCTAAAAAAGGGGGCTATGGGAAAATAACAATTGGAGAAGCATTTGTAAAATCTTCTAATGTTGGTATTTCAAGAACAATACACAATGTTTACGCAAAACAGCCCGAGAAATTTATTGACAGATTGTATAAATTTCATCTCAATACTCCCCTTAATATTGAAATTCCAACACCAGCAAATCCTAAAATTAAAACGCCAAAAGATTCCGACTGGTCAGGCACTACTTTGCCTTGGATGTCCATTGGTTATGAGGTAAGTTTAACCCCTTTGCATGTGCTCACTTTTTACAATGCTATTGCTAATAAAGGAAGAATGGTAAAACCCATTTTTGTGAGCGGACTAAAAAGAAATGGAAAAATTATTGAGATAAATAAAACAGAAGTTATTAATCCTGCAATATGTGGAAAATCAAATATTGAGCAAATCATTCCTTTAATGATAGATGTGGTGGAAAACGGAACGGCAACCAATATAAAAAGTAATCAATATTCCATTGCTGGAAAAACGGGTACTTGCCAAATAAATTATTGGAAAAGAAAACAAGGAGAGTCAAAGAGTTATAATGCATCTTTTGCAGGGTTTTTCCCAGCCGATAATCCAAAATATTCTTGCATAGTAGTAATTAATGACCCAAAAGAAAACGGCTTTTATGGAGCAACAGTAGCTGCTCCTGTTTTTAAAGAAATAGCCGACAAAGTTTTTGCGTACGACCTCGAGTTACATGAAGTATTTGTATCTAAAAAAGACAACAGTTCACCTTATACTAAAAACGGAAATAATGGGGATACACAAATTGTACTTAATGAATTAGATATTCCATTTGGTGCTGATAATAGCAATTGGATAATTGCAAATGCCAAGAAAGATCAGGTGCTACTGAAAGCAAGAAAAATAGAAGAGGATTTAAAAAGTGGTTTTATCCCAGATTTAAGAGAAATGGGAATTCAAGATGTGCTTTTTCTCTTAGAAAATAGTGGTTTGAAGGTTCATTTCTATGGAAAAGGAGCCATAAAAAAACAAAGTATAGAAAAAGGAGAACGATTTAAAATAGGCAGTAAAATAATATTAGAATTGGCATGAGATCTTTAAAAGACATATTGTACAAGGTGGAGATTTCTTCTGTGATTGGGATTACCGATTTGCATATTTCTGCCATTACATTTGATTCCAGGAAAGTAAAAAAACAAAGCTTATTTGTAGCAGTAAAAGGTACAGAAACAGATGGTTATCAATTTATCTCTAAAGCAATAGAAAGTGGAGCAATAGCAATAGTTGCTGAGCGGAAACTATCCAAAATTATAGAAGGTGTAAGTTACATTATTGTAAAAAATTCTAGCAAAGCA
>CAWVYN010000078.1:0-4544 GCA_963934425.1 uncultured Flavobacteriales bacterium
AATACTCATCACCTTCTCCTTAATTACCTCTTGTTCGTTATAAGCTGCTATTAAGACAGAAACAGACGGGATTTCATCTTCCTGCTTATAAAATTTATTGTTTAACGATTTTTTTTTGGCTAAAAAGATAATAGAAATTGGAAAAATAAAATAAGTATAAACTAAAAGAAACAGACAAATCCAAAATAGATAAATCATATTGTTTGTATTTTATTTAAGAATTTATCTAGCTTATCAGAAATCGTCAAAGAATTATAATTTTCTTGAATATTTATTTTGGCATTTTTTCCAATAATTCCACTTTCTATGGGATTTTCAAAACACCAAACAATCTTTTTTGCAAAATCAAGTTCAGTGTCTGCTATTAAAATATTTTCTTTATTAGTATATTTAATTCCAGAGGAGCCAATAGTAGTAGAAATAATTGTTTTTCCAAGTGCCATTGCTTCTAAAATTTTAATTCTTATTCCGCTTCCGCTCCAAAGTGGTACAATCATTAAATTATATTTTTTCATATAAGTCTTTGCATTTTCGACTTCTGAGTCAA
Organism: uncultured Flavobacteriales bacterium; assembly: GCA_963934425.1. Lineage (GTDB taxonomy): Bacteria > Bacteroidota > Bacteroidia > Flavobacteriales > BACL11 > DUAL01. The sequence continues at coordinate 548 of CAWVYN010000078.1, forward strand.
TCACTATATTTTTATCTGCAAGATCATAAAAAAACTTTGGCATATTTCTTCCAGCTAAATGCAAAATAGTACTCTCTTTTTTCTTTTTTATAATAGGAAAAACCTTATTTATAAACCATTTTATACCTTCTTGGTTTGCCATCCAATCCATAGAGCCAATATGAAAAATAGTATTTTCTTCTGTAGGTAAATTTGTTTCATTTTCGGAATCAATTGTAAAAGAGATAGTAGTTATTTCTTTTAAATTTTGCTTTTTCATCCAATTTGCATCCTTTTCGCTAATGCAAATTATTCCATCCATTCTTTTTACTATTTCTATTTCATAATTAAACAGTCTTTTTTGCAAGAAATTCAGATACCATTTTTTTAAAAGATTAGTACTTTCTTTAGCTAATCCTTCCCAAATATCAGATTCTACATTATGTGCTCTTAAAAGAATCTTTGCATCTGACCTTTTTTTAATTACATCAAAATAAGGGCAAACGAAAAGTCCTTCTAAAAGGACAATGTCAAAACTATTTTCTTTTAGAATTTCTTTCAATCTGTCAGCAAATTTATTGGAGTAAAAACGGTTAATATTGTAAGATGAATTAGAAAATAAGTTAATGAATGCAGGAAGTATTTTCACATTTGTATCGATAAAAATATATTCAAGATTTGTATCTCTTAGATATTGCTTTGGGATATTCTTAGCCGCATGTTTTGGCGTGCTAATTGCCATTACTTTTAAGTCATTTTCTTTTTCAAGTAAAGCATTTGTAATATGATTTACAGCTAGAGCATAACCATCTTTTTCAGGGAAGGGAGGCTTACTACATATTTGTAAAATTTTCATTGACTTGTAAACAGTTTTTTGAAAGGATTAGTATAAAAACTACTATCAAAAATGGTAATCCCTTTTGAAGTTTTGTAAGAAAGAAAAATAGCTATTGGTAGAAAAACAAGATTGGCAATCCACATCCCTTCTACAACCGAAAGAGTTGCTTCTTTTGCTGCTTTCTCCCCAATGATATTGATAACATGATAAAATACAAAAAAGAAAATAGATATCATGACAGGCATGCCAAAACCGCCTTTTTGAACAATAGTACCAAGAGGTGCGCCAATCAAGAATAAAATAATACAAGCAATTGCTAGAGAAACTTTTCTATGCCATTCAATTTGGTGTTTTCTTATAATATATTCTCTGTAATCTAAATCACTTTTGTTTAAAGTAGCTACTGATTTTAGCGTTCTTAATTTATTAATGGCAAAATCATATATCCGAGCTTTTTGTAAATTTGCAAAAGCAGAATCTAGATGTTCTATCTTAGTCTCTACTTTCTCCAATTTTGATAAATTATATTTTTCAATAACATTTTCTTTTATCAATTCTTTTCTTTGGCTAAGCTTCTGCTTTAAAGAATCAATTGCATTATTTAATTGCTGATTATTAAGCATAGCATAATGCCCTTTGTAAAGAGCTGTACTTGTGCGTTTAAAATCAAATGCAGATAAATCAAAAAGAATCAAATCTTCTTTAAATTTTGTAGTGCGGTGCGGCTCTTTTCTTTTTCTTCTTTTCTCCTTCTCTTGCAAATAACTATAGCCATCAATTAGTTTGAATTCTAAAAACCTTTCATCTTTAGTAAGTTTCATGCTTCCAGATTTTGCAATGATAATATTGTCGTTTCCATTTCTAGATGTATGGTTGTAAATAATAATATCTTTTAGCATTTGTCCATCATCACTTTTTTCTTCTACTTTAATACTATATCCTTCAATCCCATCATAAAAAACACCTGCTTTTATGTTTAACGCTGGCTTTTGTTTCTGAATGGAATAAAGTAAACTACCACTTTTTAAATTAGCAATTGGCATTATATAATTAGAGAACATAAAGGATCCTATACTTATAAAAACAACAAATATAAGCAAAGGATTCATGATCTTTCTTAAAGAAATTCCTGCAGATTTCATAGCTACTAATTCGGATTTTTCTCCCAATGCTCCAAAAGTCATAACAGAGGCTAAAAGCATGGAAATAGGTAGGGCAAGAGGCACAAATCGAATAGAAGCAAAAAATAATAGCTCTCCAATTTCATTTATTTCTAGTCCTTTCCCTACCAAATCATCAATCCATTTCCATAAGAATTGCATTAAAAGTAGAAAAATAGCAATAAAAAAAGTAGCAATAAATGGCCCTAAAAAAGATTTGATTATGAAAAGATGTAGTTTTTTCATTCAGAAGATTTTGAAAATATTAAGAGCCTAAGGCGTGCTTCAAATTCTCCACCTGAGTATCCCATAAAAGCGTATTTTCTTCCTTTTCATCTTCATCTTCTGCAAAATCAGTAACTATTAAAGAAACATCATTTGTCAAATCATCAACCTGAATTAAAAATTCAAAATATGTCTCATCATCTTCACTATCCAACCAATGAAAACGCACAAATAGATTTTCTTTTTTCTTAATTAATTTTGCTTCCTGCTCACTTCCATCCCAAAAAAAAGTATAAACATTATTCCTAATATTCACATCATCTGCAAACCATTCTGCAAGACCACTAGGAGTAAATAGCCTTTTATAAAGAATATTTATGGATGAATGAATGGGGTATTCTAATTGGTATTTTATTAATTCAGACATTCGTCTTTGTGTTTTTGTTTTTGTTAATTTTGTGTCTTAATTTTTTCTCGGCAATATATAAATAAAAGCTCTAAAATATGGCCTTAGTACAAACATTCGAAAAACAAGGAAATTTCTTATTTAAATACAGAGGGCAGTTTCCTCTTATTTTGTTTTTTATTGCGATTCCTTTCATTTTTCTTACTGATTATAGTGATATTACTGATGCTAACGAAAAGATATATATAATTATTTCAGTCCTTCTGTCTTCTTTAGGATTTCTTATTCGTTTTTATACTATTGGCACAACCCCTAAGGGAACTTCTGGTAGAAATACAAAAGAGCAAGTAGCAGAGGTTTTAAATTCAACAGGAATATATGCCATAGTTAGACATCCTTTGTACTTAGGAAATTACCTTATCTGGATAGGAATTGCCACTTTTGTTTTTAATCCATTTTTTTTTCTTTTAGTTTCTCTTCTTTTTTGTATTTATTATGAAAGAATAATGTTTGCTGAAGAAAGATTCTTAGAAAAGAAGTTTAGGGAGGAATATCTTAATTGGTCTAATAAGATTCCAGCTTTTATTCCAGATTTTTCTTTATACAAAAAGTCTTTAATTCCTTTCTCAATTAAAACCGTTTTAAGAAGGGAATATTCTGGGATATTAGCTTGTGTAATTGGTTTTTGTTTTGTGGATGTTTTACGTAATTACAAAATAGGAGAGGAGTTATTCTCCAAAAATATGATATATATTTTAGGAGCCACATTAATTATAAGCGTCTTACTAAGAACCATAAAAAGAAATACTCAAATTTTGAATGAAAAAAATAGGTCTTAATTTTTTAGAAAATAACTTTAGCAAAATTGTTTATATGTTATCTTTGTCAATCATTATGGCGTGGTAGCTCAGGTGGTTAGAGCGCAGGATTCATAACCCTGAGGTCGGCAGTTCAAATCTGCCTCACGCTACTAAAGAGGACTTTTCAATTTTATTATTGTTAAGTCCTTTTTTCTAAAATAATTTATTGATTTGAATTTTGTTCTGTAGGGACAAGATCATGACAAGGAGAGATGTCATCTCCTCCTTCCCCTGAGCTACAAGAAACAAACATTATTGCAACAAAAAATAAAAGTGCGAGATATTTCATAGTTATTTATTTAAAATTATTTTTCTTGATATTTGTTGTGCTGCTGAAGTACAATGGTCCTCTGAGCTAAAGTATACATGGTAAACTCCTGATGGATAATTACTAATGTCAACATTCATTTCATTTTCAGAAGAAATAAATTCATCTAATACTACTCCATTACTATTTGCCAAGTATATTCTGACAAATTGATTTCTCTCATTAATATATTTGATGTTTAATAAATCTCTTGTTGGATTT
>CAWVYN010000079.1:0-4386 GCA_963934425.1 uncultured Flavobacteriales bacterium
TTTACTCATGTTTCCTATTTTGATAAAGAAGTTGATAACAATAAAGATGGCTTTTTAGATATGCCAAATGTTAAAAATTTCAATCTGCTCAAACGTTTTGTATATGAGGGTTCAGATAGATTTAGGGCACAACTCTATTTAAAAGGATTATATGAGGATCGCCTAGGTGGACAAATTGCATCTGTCAGCAACCCTTATGTAGTGGATGTACATAATGATATGCTGGAGTTAGCTACCAAAACAGGTCTTCTTCCAGACGAGCAGGGAAGGAGTCTTGGGTTACAAACTGCTTTTAGAAGGCATAATCTATCTACTCAGTTTGGTAATAATTTATATGATGGATTGCAAGAAAGTGCATATCTTAATCTGATAAGAGAAACTAATATTAGCGGTCAACTTTTTAAGTATGGTATTAATTATAATGCAGATAGATATGCCGAGAGCATTAATGATAGTACTTTTAATAGGGTAGATTTGATAAGTGGGTTATTTGTAGAATATACGCACAAAAAGGATGAGTATTTTACTTTGGTTGCTGGTTTTAGGGCAGACTATCATAATAATTCTAAAATGCACTACACACCAAGAGTTAATTTAAAATACAATCCTACTGATAAAATGGCTATTCGTCTTTCTGCAGGTAAAGCTTTTAGAATCCCTAATGTATTTGTAGAAAATTTAAACTTTCTTGCCTCTTCCAGAGTGATTAAAGTAAAGGAGGTATTGCTTCCTGAGCAGGCTTGGAATATGGGTTTGAATGTTACCTATTGCTTTTATTTAGCTAACCGAGAGGGAAGTATAAATACAGATGTATATAGAACTACTTTTGAAAATCAAGTAGTGGTAGATATTGAAAATACAGGGGCCCTTTCTTTTTACAATCTAGCAGGAAAATCATTTTCCCATACCATGCAATTCGATATCACTTATGAGCTCTTTGATCGATTTGATATAAAGATGGCTTATAAACTGAATGATGTGCAAACTACATATAGTGATGGTAGTCAAAAAGAGATTCCTTTAGCATCAAGAAGCAGGATTTTATTGAATTTGGCTTATACTACTAATGCCGATAAATGGCTTTTTGATCTAACATGTAATCATATTGGAGAAAGTAGGGTTCCTCAACATAATGTATCCTCTGAAAACCAGCAAGTAGAATTGGAAAAATTTTCAGCACCATTTTATACGATAAATGCACAAGTCAGCAAAAAATTTAAGCAATTAGATTGGTATATTGGAGTAGAGAACCTCTTAGCTTATACCCAAGAAAACCCAATTATTGATGCAAATAATCCTTTTGATGATGCATTTGACGCTTCACTTATTTATGCTCCAGTTATGGGAAGGTTAATTTATACAGGAATCAGATACAAAATAAAGTAAGTCGTTTTGCTGCTTAAAATTGTAATGGGAATTACGGCGATCATCATGCTGATAGCCGTAATTTATTTTTTGGATACGTGGGATAATAAAAGATAAGCTAAATTGTTTTTTAATTTATTAACTTTACAAAAATTAAATTATGAAAAAAAGTGTAGGTATTTCCGTATTTCTAATTACGATAGGAGTTGCGTTTCTTTTGGATAATTTAGAAGTGATTGATATTTCTATTTCTGAACTTATCAGAACTTATTGGCCAGTTATCCTAATTTGGATGGGAGTGGAGAAGTTAATTAGAGATTTTAAGAGCTAAAAAGTTTTCCTTGCCAAGAATCTTTCTCTTGCAAGCTATTTTCTATTTTATGTACTAACTCAAAGTTTTTTAGTCCGTATTTTGGAGCAATAAGTAAGTGTTCTGGAGATTCACTGAAAAATCGTTCTACTATTATTTTAGGACTTAATATTTCCAAAAAATCAATTACTAAATCTAAATATTCATCCAAAGTAAAAAAACTAAATTGTGTGACATCCGTTTTATATTGAAATGCCATCATGGTATGTTTTACTATTTGTAAGTGATGAATTTTTAGCGTATCAACAGGAAGCTTGTTAATAGCTAAGGCATTATTTAGCATATCTCTTTTGCTCTCTCCTGGCAATCCTAATATGATATGAGCTCCCAATAAAATTCCCCGATTTTTTGCCATATCAAAGGCTTTTATGGCTTCTTCATGGCTTTGGCATCTATTAATGAGTTCCAAAGTTTTATTATTTGTGGATTCCAAACCAAATTCTAATTTAATGAAATAACCGTCTTTTATTAATTGTTCTAAATAATCCAATATTTGAGTAGTGATACAATCTGGCCGAGTAGCAATTACCAGCCCAATTACATCTTTATGTTTTAGTGCTTCTTCATATTTCTGTTTTAACTCTTTTAATGGTGCATAAGTATTGGTAAAAGCTTGAAAATAAGCCAGATATTTTTGGGATTTATACATCTTTGAGAAAAATGAAATTCCTTCCAAAATTTGCTGAGAGATGGGCTTTATTGGTTTGCAATATTCCGGATTAAAAGTATTGTTGTTGCAATAAGTGCAACCACCATTTCCTTTGCTTCCATCAATGTTTGGGCACGTAAATCCTGCATTTATGGATACTTTCTGCACGCGTGAGCCAAATTTATTTCTTACATAAGAGGAATAATCGGTATATCTTTTTTGGTTTTTAGTCTCCAATCTTAACTACTTAATTTTAATTTAACTACAACAATAAAGGAAAATATTCGTATTTGTATAAAGATTTTACTAATTTTGAAACAGAATTTATTTTAACAAATGTCCTCAACTACTTCTCTTCTAGAAAAAAAGGGTTTTCTAAGCCAGCTGCCACCAAAGGCAAATATTGATGATTTTGAAGAAATTATAATAAATAGAAAATCTGGAGAAAAACTAAAAATGTACAGGAAGAAGAAAGAGCAAATAGATAAAGGAGATTTGGAGAATTTTACAAGCAGTTGGACTGCTTTTCAGCAAAATTTGAGTTAATTTTCCATTTCTCTTCTTGCATCATCTTTTCTTTTTTGCATCTCATCACTTAATGATTTTACCTTGTTACTTACTGCTGTTTCATAACAAAAAGGCAATACTGCATGAACCAACGCTTTTAAACTGAGTGAGAATAATAAACAAGAGAAACTCATTGCATGATAGAGATGCTGTAAATAAGTCTCACCTACAGATTTTGGATGTTTTGTAAAAATATTGTTCATTTTATAAGATTTCTTTAAGAGAAAAAGTATCCTTTAACCGAACACCTTTTTCAGTTTGTTGTAAGTTGCAACACTCACTATAACTATCGTGTTGCAAAAATATAATGTATTTTCTTTCTACAGCCTCATTTAGGAATTTTTCTTTCTCTTCCAAGGATATTAATGGTTTGGTATCATAACCCATTACATAAGGCAACGGAATATGCCCAGTACTTGGGAGAAGATCAGCTGCAAAAACGATTGTTTTATCTTTATAGGTAATATGAGGTATCATTTGCGCTTCAGTATGCCCATTAACAATAAGGGCTGAAAAATTATTAAAAATTTTATTAGGATTTTCTATAAAATTAATATGTCCAGCTTCCTCAATAGGAATAATATTTTCTCTTAAGAAAGAAGCTTTTTCTCTATTATTTGGTTTAGTAGCCCACTCCCAGTGCTCCGCATTACTCCAATATTTTGCATTCTTAAAAGCCATTTCAAAACCACTTCTATCCTTGTTCCATTTTACACTACCACCACAATGATCAAAATGTAAATGAGTAAGAAAAACATCAGTAACATCATCAGCATAGAAACCATGTTTGGCTAAAGAAGCATGCAGATTTACATCTCCATGCAAATAGTAATGTTTCAAAAACTTATCATCTTGCTTATCACCAATACCATTATCAATCAGAATTAATTTATTACCATCTTCAATTAAAAGAGAACGCATTGCCCAAGGACACAAATTATTCTCATCAGCAGGATTTGTTCGGTTCCATAAAACTTTTGGCACTACTCCAAACATTGCACCTCCATCTAATTTGAAAAATCCTGTTTCTATTGTATACAATTGCATGTTAGTAAAATTTGTTGGCTCAAAAGTAAGAAAGTTGATTTATCTATACTTTTAATTCCGGATAAATTTACACAAATGAGAATACATTTAATTGCAATAGGTGGAAGCGCTATGCATAATATGGCTTTGGCTTTGATTCATAAAGGGTTTGAAGTTACAGGAAGTGATGATGCGATATTTGAGCCAAGTAAAAGCAGATTAGAAAAACACGATTTACTGCCAAAAAAAATGGGCTGGTTTCCTAATAAAATTACTACTGATTTAGATGCAATTATTTTAGGAATGCACGCAAGAAAAGACAATCCTGAAATGTTAAAAGCCAAAGAATTAAATATTCCTATTTATTCTTATCCTGAATATATTTATGAGCAAAGTAAGAATAAAAAGA
>CAWVYN010000080.1:0-4349 GCA_963934425.1 uncultured Flavobacteriales bacterium
CTCGTAGCTACAAATAATTGTGATAGCGTTATTTATACTGATTTGGATTTTTATCAATCTCCACCTCTAACAATAGCATCTGTTCCTAATCCGCCTGAAATTTGCTTAGGAGACTCTGTTATTTTAGAAGGCTCAGCAGGATTTACTTATTATTGGTGGTCAAATGGACACGTTGGAGATAGATTAGTAGATTATCCAACTTTAGATACTTGGTACCTGCTTTCTGGAAAAGATTCAAATAATTGTGTAGTAAAAGGAGATATTTGGGTGTATGTAGATACGTGTATATCAGGAATAAATAATGCATTATTTAATCAGCTTTCTATTTATCCAAATCCTACAAATAGGTTAATTAATATCGAGAGTGATCTAGAGATTGAACAGATTACACTGTATTCAGTAGATGGACAATTAATTGAAACTACCCTAAAGCGCTCAATTCTTTTAAGAATAAAAGGAATATATTTTATTAAGATTAGAACTGAGAAGGGAACTATTGTAAGAAGAGTAGTCGTAAATTAGCTATCTTCTGTTAAAATATAGACGTTTTAATTTTCTTTCTAAAATCCTATATATCAAAGAGAAAGGCTTAGTTTTGCACAAATTTTTTGACCATGACATTTTCAGATATAGGATTAGATAAAAACATTCAAAAAGCCATTTCCGATTTAGGCTTTAAGCAGCCAACCCCCATTCAAAGTGAAAGTATTCCGTTTTTGCTTGCTGAGGAGAATGACTTGATTGCACTTGCTCAGACAGGTACAGGAAAAACAGCTGCTTTTGGCTTGCCAATAATCCAGAAAATTGAAATAGAAAGTAAGCAAACCCAAGCAATTATTTTATGCCCAACAAGGGAATTATGTCTTCAAATTACAAAAGATCTTGGGACCTATGCAAAATATACAAAGGGATTAAGAATTACAGCTGTTTATGGAGGGACAAACATTCAAATACAAATAAAAGCACTCAATTCTGGAAGTCAGATTGTCGTTGGAACTCCAGGTAGAGTCATTGATTTAATCAAAAGAAAAAAACTGAAACTTGGACATATAGAGTATGTGGTTTTGGATGAAGCAGATGAAATGCTTAATATGGGATTTAAAGAGGATTTAGACACTATCTTGGCGGAAACTCCAGAAGAAAAACGAACGCTTCTTTTCTCAGCAACTATGCCAAAAGAGGTAATGAGAATTACCAAAAATTATATGTTCAGCCCAAAAACCATAGAGGTAGCAGGAAGAAATGAAGGAGCTAAAAATGTAGAACATCATTTTTATATGGTGAATGCTCGCGATAGATATAAGACACTTAGAAGAATATGTGATGTAAATCCTGAAATTTATGGAATCGTTTTTTGTAGAACTCGTAGAGAAACAAAAGATGTAGCTGACAAATTAATGCAAGATGGTTATAATGCAGATGCTCTGCATGGCGATTTGTCCCAATCGCAAAGAGACCATGTAATGGGTAGATTCAGAAAAAGAAATTTACAAATGTTGGTTGCAACTGATGTGGCAGCAAGAGGAATTGATATTGATGATTTAACACATATAATAAATTATAATCTGCCAGATGATTTAGAGATTTATGTTCATAGGTCAGGGCGAACCGGAAGGGCTGGGAAAAATGGAATTTCTATTATTATTGCTCATAGTAGAGAAAGAAGAAAATTGCAAGCCATTAGTAAAATGTTGAAAAAAGATTTGACTCAGAAACAAGTTCCCAATGGGGAAGAGATTTGTGCCATACAATTGCTTACCCTTATTGATAAAGTAGTAAAAACAGATGTAAATGAGCAAATAGAAAAATACATCCCTATTATTGAAGAAAAGTTATCTCATTTGAACAAAGAAGAACTTTTAAAACATTTTGTTTCTGCTGAATTTAACCGATTTCTTTCCTTTTATAAAAATGCCCCTGATCTGAATATTAGCACAAACAATAAAAGTGACGGAAAAAGAAAAAAGGATAGAGGGAAAAATGACAGAAAAAACAAAAAAGGAGGAAGAACAGGGCATGCAGAAAAAGGCTACAGCCGTTTCTTTATCAATTTAGGGAAGTTGCAAAATCTGGAAACTCACAACCTTATTGGCCTTATCAATGAGTACACTCGTCAAAGAAATATCCCAATTGGAAAAATTGACATCTTGAGAAAGTTTTCCTTTTTTGAAGTGGACAGTAATAATGAACAAGATGTATTAGCAGGGCTTGCAAATGCCAATTGGAATGGAAATAAAGTATCAGTAGAATTATCTAAACCCCCTTCATCTAGTGATGATTTCAGAAAATCTTCAAAAGGAAGTGGTAGAAAAAGATTTGATGCAAAACGAAAAAGCAGTAATAATAGAAAAAAAAGTGACGGAAGAAGGAGAAGTGGTGGCGGAGAAGGTTCCTTCAAAGATAAGTTTAAAGCCAGCACAAAAAGAAAAAGACGCTAACCCTTTTTTCCTGCAACAAAATCCTTTAGGTAAAAGGGTTCAAAATAGGCAACATCCTCAAAATCTTTTTCAGCAAACTTTTGATTTGCAATTTCTAGCATATCTTTTGAAGATGGAAAAATTCTGTCTATAAATTTAGCATTAGGATGTTGTATCATTTGCTTACATTTTTCTGCTCCATCCCCAAAAAATAGAACCTTTTTATTCAACTCTTTTTGATAAGAATCCACTTCAATAATATCTGCTTGAATACCTCTTATTTCATTGTTTGTACTATTGTAAAATGCATTATAAACCTCCATCCTACGCGCATCAATCATTGGGCAATACAAGTCTGATTTTTCTTTCTGAGCCATTCCAAAAGCCATAGCTTTTAGGGTAGATACAGAAATTAGCGGAACATTCAATGCATAACAAAGCCCCTTTGCAGTGGAAACCCCAATACGCAAACCCGTATAAGAACCAGGACCTTTACTCACCGCAATTACATCCAGATCCTTAATAAAAAAATCTGTTTTTCTAAATAAACTCGCAATGAAAACATTCAGCTTTTCAGCATGTGAATATTGCTTATTTACTTCTTCTTTACAAGCAATAATTTTATTCTGAAAAGACAATGAAACTGAACAGCTTTTCGTTGCTGTTTCTATAAGTAAAATAAGAGCCATTTATTTATTACTTACCTTTACACTAAACCCTGATTTTTTCTTAGACTCTCCATTTCCGTTTTCCATGCTTTCTACTTTCATCCCATCTTTCAATGTTTTAGAAACCAAGGAATAAGGACCAGTTATCACGACATCACTATCTGACATTCCTTCTAAAACTTGAATAAACTTATCATTCTGAATTCCTGTTTTTACAATGGTAAAATTAGCTCTATTACTTTCATATTTGAACACGCATTCTACCTTTTTGTTGTTAGCATCTTTTGCAGTATCTTTTCTTGTAGTTACCGCCTGAATAGGAACCGAAATTACATCTTTTACTAATTTGGTTTGCACCTCAACAGAAGCTGTCATCCCTGGACGAAAATTTGTATTCTCCAATATCCTAATCTTAACTTCAAAATTAGTCACTTGGTCTGCGCTGACGCCACTTACATTTGCTGAATTTGCAATTTCTGTAACTATTCCCTTGAATTCCTCTCCCAAAAAAGCATCTACTTCAATAAGAGCCGTATCGTTTAAGTGAACACGAACAATATCGTTTTCATTCACTTCCACAGCAACTTCCATGGCACTTAAATCAGCTAAACGCAAAAGTTCAGTTCCTGACATTTGTCCTGTACCCACAACCCTTTCGCCAAGCTCTACATTTAGCATGGAAATTGTTCCTTCTACAGGTGCATAAATAGAAGTCTTATCTAAATTTTCTTCTGCCTCATTTAAGGATGCTTCCGCACTACTTACTGCATACTGGCTACTTTCAACATTTAATTCTGTTACTTTATATGTCGCTTCAATTTGTTCAAACTCTGATAAGGAAATTGCTCCTTGATTATAAAGCCGTTTGTTTCTATTAAATTTTGCATTGCTTTCCATTAGTTGTGCTTTGGATTTTGCAAGGTTTGCTTTCGCTGTATTAACAGATGCCTTGCTTCTTTCCAATATAGACTTGTAAATATCTGGTTTTATTTTGATGAGCAAATCTCCTTTAGAAACCCTGTCTCCTTCTTTTATCAATAGTTCTACAATCTCACCTGAAACATCTGGAGAGATTTTTACTTCCACCTCTGGCTGTATTTTTCCGCTTGCTGAAACGGTCTCAGTAATTGTTCTTTTTTCCGCTACTTCTGTTTCTACTTTTAAAACATTCTCTGTTTTAATAATCCCTGTAAGTATACCAATTAGCATAATAACTGTCAAAATAAAAATACCAACTCCTAACTTTTTGAGTTTAGCATTTTGC
>CAWVYN010000081.1:0-4317 GCA_963934425.1 uncultured Flavobacteriales bacterium
AAAATGCTGCCAATTCACCAAGAAAACGACGAGCTAATATGGAGCTTTTTGCAAACTAAAGCCCAAGTTGCAATCCATAAAGATTTATCTGCCATTGAATACAGCAATCCGAATGAATATACTATTGGTGGTATTACCATTTCAGGAACTAAATATCTAGACCATTCTACGTTAATAAATATATCAGGATTAGAAGTGGGAGAAAAAATAATTGTTCCGGGAGAGCAGATAAGTGCATCTATCAAAAAATTGTGGAAACAAGGGCTTTTCTCGGACATAAAAGTTTCTGCTACAAAAATTCAAGGTAATAGTATTTTTCTTGACTTTTATGTGGAAGAGCACCCCAGGCTTTCCAAATTCAGATTTGTTGGCAAACTGAAAAAATCAGATATTACTACCATAAAAGAGAAGTTAAAATTGATGAAGGGGAAAATCCTCACCCAAAATATCGTAAACAATAGCCAGCAAAAAATAAAAGATTATTTTATTGAAAAAGGATTTTTAAATGTTGAAATAAGCATCAGTCAAACTCCAGATTCAGTTCTTGTAAATTCTGCTATTTTGGTTTTTACTATTAACAAAAAGAAAAAGGTAAAAATCAATACTATAAAATATATTGGACTAAAAGAAAGGAAGGGAAAAAAGAAAAACTTTTTTGGTAAAGAACAGCTTTATGTGCTGTCGGAAAGAAAACTAAAAAATACAATGAAAGATACCAAAGAAAAAAAATGGTATCGAATTTTTAAGGCTTCCAAATTTTTAGCAGGTGCCTACAAAACAGACAAGAATAGCGTCATAGAAAAATACAATGAGAAAGGATTTAGAGATGCCAGAATAATTAGTGATACTACTTACCTAAATCCTAATAACACTTTGAATATTGAACTTACGATAGATGAAGGGAATCCTTATTATTTTAGAAATGTGAGTTGGATTGGAAATCAAAAATTTAGCAATAATGAATTAGATAAATTACTTGGAATAAAAAAAGGAGATATTTTTGATCAAAGTGTTTTAGATTCTCGACTTTTTGGAAATCCTAATGGAACAGATATTAGCTCTTTGTACTTAGATGACGGTTATCTTTTCTTTAATATTACGCCTGTTGAGATTGCTACAAATAACGATTCTATTGATTTGGAAGTTCGGGTATATGAGGGCAAACAAGCCCGTTTGAATAAAGTGGCTGTAATTGGAAATAGCAAAACAAACGACCATGTGGTAATGCGAGAAATTAGAACAAAACCAGGTGATTTGTTTAATCGATCGAATATTATTCGTTCACAAAGAGAGTTAGCTCAATTGGGTTATTTCGATCCAGAAAAATTAAATGTAGATATCGATCCAGATCCTGTAAAACATACTGTAGATGTAGATTATATTGTAGCAGAGAAATCTTCTGACCAAATTAATTTGCAGGGTGGTTGGGGGGCTGGAAGAGTAGTTGGCTCATTGGGGCTTGTGTTTAACAATTTCTCAGCAAAAAACCTATTTAAGAAAAATGCTTGGACACCACTTCCTTCTGGTGATGGACAAAAACTTTCCTTAACTGCATCCTCAAATGGAATTTATTATCAAAATTATAATATCTCGTTCACAGAGCCATGGCTTGGGGGGAAAAAACCAACTTCTCTTACCTTTTCCTTATATAAATCGGTTTCATCAAACGGACAAACTGATGATGATAGAGAATCCATTGAGATTACGGGCGCAACTATTGGATTGGGAAAACGATTAAAATTCCCAGATGATTATTTCACACTTTTTCAAAATATCAATTTCCAACAATATGAACTGAACAACTCTCAATCTTTCTTTTCCTATACTAATGGCTATTCCAATAATATGAGTTATGGCATTACCCTTGGCAGAAGTTCAGTGGATCAACCCACTTTCCCCAGAAAAGGTTCTAACTTTTCTTTAAGTTTAAAACTAACACCACCATACTCTATCTTTGATGGAGTAGATGATTATTCTACTTTGAATGACCAAGAAAAATACAAATGGATTGAGTATTACAAATGGAAATGGAAATCAACTTGGTACACTGCTTTTGCCAATAAATTGGTACTAGGAACTCGTATTGAAATGGGACTTTTGGGCGCTTATAATAGTAGTTTGGGGATTTCTCCTTTTGAAAGATATTATGTGGGGGGTGATGGCCTGTCTGGTTATGGAAGAATTATGGATGGAAGAGAATTGGTTGCCTTAAGAGGGTATTCAAATAACTCTTTATCGCCCTCAACTGGAGGAACAATTTACAATAAATATACAGCAGAGCTAAGGTATGCTATCAGTCTGAATCCTACTTCCACAGTTTACGCTTTAGGGTTTTTGGAAGCTGGTGATGCTTGGAACAATTTTGATTCTTTTAACCCGTTTCAGGTAAAGCGTTCTGCAGGATTTGGAGTGAGGATTATGCTGCCTATGTTTGGTATGATGGGCTTGGATTACGGTTGGGGATTTGATGAAATAATAGGAAATCCGGATGCTAATGGAGGACAGTTTCATTTTTCCATCGGACAACAATTTTAATTTGTACATTTGCACCTTTAAAAAAATAAGTTATGAAAAAAGCAACTTTAATATTAGTAAGTTTCCTACTTCTTTCAGTAGGAAGTTATGCTCAAAAATTTGCCTATGTGGATACGGATTATATCCTAAATAATATTCCTGAATTTAACCAAGCACAAGATAAATTAGATGAAATATCCAAGCAATGGCAAGCTGAGGTTGAAGGTATTTATGCAGAGGTTGACAAAATGTATCGTGATTATCAAACCCAAGAAGTATTGCTTACTGATGAGATGAAGAAAAAAAGAGAGGGAGCGATAATTGCAAAGGAAAAATCTGCTAAAGATTTACAAAAAAAACGATTTGGTCCAGAAGGGGATTTGTACGGGAAACGGCAAGAACTGATTAGGCCAATACAAGATAAAATATATGATGCTATTCAGCAGTTAGCTGCTAATAGTAAATATGCCGTAATTTTTGATAGCTCAAGTGATTTGATAATGCTTTATTCAAACCCTAACTTGGACAAAAGTGATAAGATATTAGAAAATATGGGCTACATAGGAAAATAAAACTTAATAATAATAATAATACAAATCAAAAAATGAAAAAAATAAAGAATCTGTGGAATAGCATCATTAACTTCAAAATCAACATTTTAAAGAAATTTTTATTCTTTTTTGCTGCATCTTTAATTTTTTTAAGTAGTTGTTCTCAAGCTTTTGCACAAAGCAAATTTGGATATATCGATTCTAGCGAATTGTTATCGATTATGCCAGAAAAGAAAACAGCAGAAGGAGAATTACAAACTTTTGCAAAAAGTTTAGAATCACAACTTGGGGCAATGCAATCGGAATACCAAGCAAGCGTACAAGATTATCAGAGTAATGAAGCAACTTATACTGATCTTGTAAAACAAGATAAAATTGCTGAAATACAAGGATTGGAACAAAGAATTCAAACTTTCAACCAAAATGCTCAAAATGCGTTACAGAAAAAAGAACAAGAACTATTAGAGCCAATTTTAGCAAAAGCAAGAACTGCGATTGAGGATGTAGCAAAAGAAGGGAAGTTCACTTATATTTTTGATTCTAGCATGGGGAGCATTCTTTATGCTGAAGAGAGTGAAAGTGTAATGTCGCTTGTTAAAAACAAATTAGGACTTTAAAAAACTAAAATTAAAAGCCTCTTCAAAGATGCTTTTTTTACTTTTAAGCCATGCAAAATTTACCAATTGGCATATTCGATTCTGGCATTGGCGGACTTACAGTTGCCCATGCTTTAAAGGAGAATCTTCCTAATGAATCTATCATTTATTTTGGAGATACCGAGCATTTGCCTTATGGTGAAAAATCAGATGAAGCCATTGGAAACTTCAGTAAAAAAATTACGCAATTCTTAATTAATAAAAATTGTAAAGCAATTGTAATGGCATGCAATTCTGCTTCTTCTGTTGCATTTAATGTAGTAAAAAAACAGGCAAAAGATATTCCTGTCTTTAATGTAATTGACCCAGTTGCTAATGCGGTTGCTTCCAATTGCTTGGATTGCAAAATTGGAGTAATTGGCACAAAAGCAACCATACAGTCAGGAGTGTATACGAGAAAAGTTCAAGCAATTTGTAGTTCTGCAATGGTTGCTCCATTAGCAACTCCTTTATTAGTTCCCATGATTGAAGAAGGGTTTATAAATGAAGAAATTAGTCATAAAATTATTAGCAATTATCTTTCTAATAAATCGCTTGAAGGTATTGATTCTCTTATTTTAGCTTGCACGCATTACCCATTAATTTTTAATGAAATT
>CAWVYN010000082.1:0-4312 GCA_963934425.1 uncultured Flavobacteriales bacterium
TTTTTAGATTTTTCCCATTTGATAATTTAATTAACTCATCAACTTCTGATAAGGTTGAGGTAATTGGTTTTTCTACAAAAAGGTGTTTACCTTTTTCCAAAACTATTTTGGCATATTCAAAATGAAATTTGGTTGGAGCAACTATATCAATCGCATCACATATTTCAATTAACTCCTCAGCCGATTGAAATGATTTTATGTTAAATTTGCTTGCAATCTTCTGTGCATTCTCATCATTGGAATCGTAAAAGCCAACAAACTCAAATTCTCGGATTTCTTTTAACAAACGAATGTGTATTTTTCCTAAATATCCAGCACCAATTACACCTATTTTTATCATTGTTTTGTATTGACTAAATTAATAGCGAAAATAAAATATTTATAACGAAAATCAGTAGAGCAGGAAAATAATATGCAAGATACATTTAAACACCAAGGATTAAGAAGAAAATTGGTTGAAATAATTAGAGAAAAGGGTATAAAAGATGAAAAGGTTTTAAGTGCAGTTGGTAAAATTCCTAGGCATCTTTTTATGGATAATGCTTTTATTCATTTTGCTTATGAAGATAAAGCGTTCCCAATTGGAGTAGAGCAAACTATTTCACAACCATTTACAGTTGCTAGGCAAACCGAATTGTTGGGAATTAAACCATATGAGAAAGTATTAGAAATAGGAACTGGTTCAGGATATCAGGCAGCAGTTTTAATTTTGATGGAATCAAAAGTATTTACCATTGAGAGACAAAAAGAACTGTTTGATAAAACTAAAGACTTTTTACCTAGGATCGGCTATGAATGTCAGTTTTTTTATGGAGATGGATATAAAGGATTACCCAAGTTTGCACCATTTGATAAAATAATTGTTACTTGTGGAGCACCTTTTATTCCTGAGGACTTGGTATCGCAACTTAAAGTAGGAGGGAAAATGGTAGCGCCAATTGGTGATGGTGATGTACAAAGAATGCACTTAATTGAGAAAATTTCAGAAACGGAAAACAAAATTACAACACATGGAAATTTTTCTTTTGTCCCTATGCTAAATGATAAAAAAAATGGAGACTAAATTAGTTTTCTAATATTCCTTTAATAATCTCACAACCTTTGATAATTTCTTCATTTGAGATTGTAAGTGGAGGAGTTATGCGAATAGATGTTTTGGAAAATAAGAAGTAGAATAAAATCAATCTTTTTTCTAAAGATTCTTTAACTACTCTTTGTGCAATTTTCTCATTATCTAACTCGATTGCTAACATTAATCCTTTTCCTCTAATTTTCTTGATTTTTGGATGAACTAAGTGTTTTCTGAAAAGCATTTCTTTTTTTTCTACCTCATTCATTATATCAGTAGAAAGTAGCTCTTTTAAGGTAGCTAAACTAGCTGCACAATTTACAGGATGCCCTCCAAAAGTTGTTAGATGTCCCAGTTTTGGCTGGAAAGTTAGTAAATTCATCAATTTCCAGGACGCGATAAATGCACCGATTGGCATTCCACCTCCCATTCCTTTTGCTATACATAATATATCAGGGACTATATTATAAGATTCAAATCCGAATAGATTTCCTAACCTTCCAAAACAGGTCTGTATTTCATCAAAAATAAGTAAGGTTCCAGTTTCATTACATCTTTTTCTTACCTTCTGTAGAAAGTCATTTTCAGGGGTTACAAATCCTGTTGCCCCCTGTATGGGTTCTATTACAACTGCTGCTGTTTGTTTTGCAATGTTTTTTAATGATTCTTCATCATTGTAAATCATGGTATTACAATTAGGTAAAAGAGGTCTGTATTTTGCTTTGTGCTCTTCATCTCCCATTATACTTAAAGCGCCTTGTGTAGAACCATGATAAGAATCTTTACAAGAGATAATCTCTGATCTTCCTGTTGATCTTTTAGCTAATTTCATAGCACCTTCAATAGCCTCTGCTCCAGAATTAGTAAAATAAGTAGTGCTTAAATTTTCAGGAAGATTATCAGCTAATAGTTTTGCTAATTTGTATTGTGGAGATTGTACATATTCTCCATATACCATTACATGCGTGTATTTTTCTAACTGCCGTTTTACTGCATTTGTAATAATAGGGTTTGAGTGTCCTAAAGTACAAGCAGAAACACCTGCAACAAAATCTAAATATTGTTTTCCATTTATATCTGTTATGTAACTTCCATTTGCAGATTTCACCTCCATACAAGAGGGAGAAGGAAAAGTTTGTGCCTGATAAAACTTAAAAATGTCTTTTGCATTACTCATACGGCAAAAGTAAGAAGATAGAAGAGATTATTCTATAATAACTTTCTTTTCTACAGTTCCATCCTCATAAATATAGAGTTGAAGGTTATTGGGTAATCTTTCAGTATTTTTTCCAAAAATATCTACAATATGAAGAAGATTACTCTTGATTCCATAATCTTCATCAGCTATAGATGTTGGACCGGTGAAAGGAGTGCAATTTGCAGGTATAGTATGATGTCCTGATTGAGGACCTAAATTGCCACTGCCTTGCGCGATACCATAATAATATGGGCCTGGTGTATGCGGATAAACTGGATCAAGATTAGCATCAATAGTAACAAAATAAGCATAAATACCATTAGGGTATGCAGGAGTAACACAAAATCTTCCATTATACTCATCTAAATCACCAGAACCGGCTACATACTCAAAATCTTCAATATAAGCCCCTAAAGGATATTGGTTTAAGCTAGGTCCGTTACTTCTATTTGAAATATTTTTTTCTTGGTAAGAAGATTCTATTCTCTTTATAGCACCTGTACCATTTACATTTGCATACCCATAAGCACCGTAAATCGGGAAATTATCAAATGCATAGCCAATAATGGGTGAATGATTTTGATTATCAGAATCATCATATAAACATGTTGGGTTTACATGATGATGATATTCTCCATTTGGAGCAGGATGCCCTAAACAATTGTCAAAAGAACTACCTTCAAAATATAAAGCATTTTGATTCCAGATCCCTTGATTCTGGTAAGACATACCATCTTCTGCATTAAAAACAGAAACTCCATTAGTCCAAACTCCAATATGCCCCATAGGGGCTTTTGTTTTGTTACCAGTATTCTCTTGTGGATTAAAATTTATTTTAAAAACAAAATTTTGATTAGCAGGATTATTAGGATTTCCTACCCAAGGTCCAATATCGTATCCTGGAATACATGTACAACTAATATACACATCAGTTGATGTATAACAAATGTCTTGAACATTAGTTAAATAATTAGGGTAGGATGGATTAGTAGCACCATTTAAATTTAAAATCCAGGAGGTTATCTCAGGACCTTGTGCAGAAACAATCATTGGCAAGAAAAGTAATATGAGTAGTAGTTTTTTCATTTTCTTTTATTTTTTTTAGTTAAATCTTTTACTATTTTCTGGCAATTACTTTCTTAGTTGCTACAACAATAGCTTTTGCATCTAATTCGTATTTTTTCAACAATTTCATTGGCGGACCACTTTCTCCAAAGCTATCATTTACACCAACCATTTCGAGTGGAGTAGGTTTTTTTCTGCTTAATAACTGTGCTATACTATCGCCTAACCCACCATTTAACATATGCTCTTCAGCTGTAACTATACATTTAGTTTTGCTCACAGAGTTTAAGATAGCTTTTTCGTCTAAAGGTTTAATGGTGTGTATATTTATTATATCTACTGATATCCCTTCACAAGACAAAGTTTTTGCAGCTTCCACAGCTTCCCAAACCAAATGTCCTGTTGCAACTATAGTAATATCCGTTCCTTCTTGAATATGTACTGCTTTACCAATCTCAAACGCTTGATTTTCTGGAGTAAAGTTTGGTACTTTTGGTCTACCAAAACGCAAATATACAGGACCTTCATAATTAGCAATTGCAATGGTTGCAGCTTTGGTTTGATTATAATCACAAGGGTTAATAACGACCATGTTTGGCAACATTTTCATCATACCAATATCTTCCAATACTTGATGAGTAGCTCCATCTTCACCCAAAGTAACCCCAGCATGAGAGGCGCATATTTTTACATTCTTTTCTGAATATGCAACTGATTGCCTGATTTGATCATAAACTCTGGAAGTAGAGAAATTGGCAAAAGTTCCTGTAAAAGGAATTTTACCACCAATTGTCATACCAGCAGCAATACCAATCATATTTGCTTCAGCAATTCCTATTTGAAAAAATCTTTCAGGATTTTCGTCTTTAAAATTATTCATTTTTAGCGAACCAGTAAGGTCAGCACAAAGTGCGACAACATTAGGATTCTCTCTCCCAAGCTCGGTAAGTCCTGCTCCAAATCCTGATCGTGTATCTTTC
>CAWVYN010000083.1:0-4293 GCA_963934425.1 uncultured Flavobacteriales bacterium
AGACTACAGAGGAACCAAAAGCAGAAGAGACTACAGAGGAACCAAAAGCAGAAGATGACAAAAAAGAAAATTAAATAAAGAGAATGCTTCCAATATTTATAATTAACCAAAGTTGAACAATTAAAACCCAAATAAAATGGCAGAACTAAAAGAATTTGCAGAGCAGTTAGTAAATTTATCCGTAAAAGAGGTAAACGAACTAGCAAACATATTAAAAGATGAATATGGTATTGAACCTGCAGCAGCAGTTGCAGTTTCCGGTCCGGCAGCTGGAGGTGGTGAAACAGCTAGTGAGGAACAATCAGAATTTGATGTAATCCTTACGGCTGCAGGTGGTTCTAAATTAGCAGTAGTTAAACTTGTAAAAGAACTTACTGGATTAGGACTAAAAGAAGCGAAAGACATTGTTGATAGCGTACCAAAAGCAGTAAAAGAAGGTGTTGCTAAAGATGAAGCAGAAGCTTTGAAAACCCAGCTTGAAGAAGCAGGTGCTGAGGTAGAGTTAAAATAATTCTTCTCACAACATAAAGGTTCAGACTTTGTAGCAATATAAGGTCTGAGCCATTTCGTTCTTTATAAAAACCGTTTTTTAATTTAAAGATTACTTCCTTGACTAAGACTAATAGGTGTACAAATTCACCATATTGATGCAATTAATAAAGGAGAAGTTGTTTGGTATTTACAACCACAAGATGTTATTGCGATTGCAAGATTATTTACTGAAGGAAAATATGATGTGTCCAGGATTGTGGCGCTTTGTGGCTCACAAATAGAAAAGCCAAGATACTATAGAACCATTGCTGGTGCGCAAATTAGCAATTTACTTTCTGAAAATATAAAAGAAGGAAAAAGTAGAATAATTTCTGGTGATATTCTCTCAGGAAGAAAAATTAAAGCAGATGGATGTTTGGGTTTTTATGACACACAAATTACAGTAGTCCCAGAAGGAGATGAGTCAGAATTCTTAGGATGGATAATGCCAGGACTTCATAAATTTTCTACTTCCAAAACATTTCTTTCTTGGCTATCTCCATCTAAAAAATATAATTTAGATACTAATATGCATGGAGAGGAAAGGGCTTATGTAATGACAGGGGAATATGAAAAAGTATTGCCTATGGATATTTACCCAATTCATCTAATTAAAGCTATAATGATTGAAGATGTAGATTTGATGGAAAACTTAGGAATTTATGAAGTTTCACCTGAGGATTTAGCTCTTTGCGAATTTGTTTGCACTTCTAAAATTGAAGTACAGTCCATTATTCGTCAAGGATTGGATTTAGTAAGAAAAGAAAATAGTTAAAGGATGCAGCTTTTTAGAAATATATTAAATACAGTAAAACCTCATTTTGAGAAAGGTGGAAAATTAGAAAGAATGTATCCGGCTTATGATGCTTTTGAAACCTTTTTGTTTGTGCCGGATCATACCACAAAAAAAGGCTCTCACATTAGAGATGCTATAGATTTGAAAAGAACAATGATTACTGTCTTGATTGCATTGATGCCAGCACTCTTATTTGGCATGTGGAATGTTGGACAATTGCACTTTACTGCCATTGGAGAGTCTTTTACTTTAATGAAAGCTTTTACTTATGGTGCACTGAAAATGCTACCTCTTATTGCTATTTCCTATGGAGTTGGACTTAGTATTGAATTTGCTTTTGCAATTTCAAGAGGGCATTCGGTAAATGAGGGTTATTTGGTTACAGGAATGCTAATTCCTATGATTATGCCAATTGATGTTCCACTTTGGATGCTGGTAGTTTCAGTTGTATTTGCCGTAATTATTGGTAAAGAAGTTTTTGGAGGGACAGGAATGAATATTTTGAATCCTGCACTTACAGCTCGTGCCTTTTTATTCTTTGCCTACCCTTCCTTTATGTCAGGAGATAAGGTTTGGATAAATACAGATAATGGAACTGTGATTGATGGTTTTTCAGGCGCTACTCCACTGGCTGATTTGGCTGCTAACATTCCAGTAGATATGAGTTTGATTGGAAGTTTCTTTCTTGGAAATATTCCAGGCTCAATAGGAGAAACTTCTACTTTTGCGATATTGCTTGGAGCTGTTATCTTAATTTTTACTGGGATTGGTTCATGGAGAACAATGCTATCAGTTTTTATTGGAGGGTATATTACCAGCTTATTATTCAATCTTTGGGGGATTAATGAGTTGATGTTATTACCTGCACATCTACATTTAATTTTAGGTGGTTTTGCTTTTGGCGCCGTATTTATGGCAACTGATCCAGTGACTGCTGCTCAAACTAATAAAGGAAAGTATATAGTAGGATTCTTAATTGGTGTTTTTGCAATTATAATACGGGTATTTAATCCAGCATATCCTGAAGGGATGATGATGGCTATTTTGCTGTTGAATATATTTGCACCACTCGTAGATCATTATGTTATTGCTGCTAATATTAAAAGAAGACTTAAAAGAATAAAAACATAAATATGGATGTAAATAAAAATACATATACGATTTTATTTTCTGCTATTATGGTAATTATTATTGCTGCTATTCTTTCAGTGACTTCTTTAAAGTTAGAGCCATTACAAGACATTAATATCGCTTTAGAAAAAAAACAGAATATTCTCAAATCAATTGGAATAGAAGTAAGTAGAGACAGATCTGAAAAAACTTACTCTATCTATATCAAAGAAGAATTTGCTTTGAATCATTTAGGAGAAATAAAAGAGGGGATTTCTGCTCTTGATATAAAGTTAGCTAAAGAAGTGAAGAAAAAAATAAATAATCAGAGTTTACCAGTATATATAGGTGAAATAAATGGAAAAAAGAAATATATTATTCCGCTTAGAGGTAAAGGACTCTGGGGTCCTATTTGGGGTTTTATTGCTTTGAATGATGATCTTAATACGGTATTTGGTTCATCATTTGATCATAAAAAAGAAACTCCTGGTCTCGGTGCAGAAATAAATAGAGATTTTTTTAGTAATCAATTTAAAAATAAACTAATTTACGAGAATGACCTTGTAAGATTTGAGGTAAAAAAGAATGGAAAAGGTGGTCCTTATGAAGTTGATGGTATATCTGGGGGTACTATTACTTCAAATGGAGTAACAGAGATGATACAAGAAATATTAGCGAAATACTTGCCTTATTTTGACAGAATAAGACCATCAAATGAAGTAGATTCAGTTTTATTACAAATGGATTCTATATTAATAGAAAATGAAATAATCTTAAATTGAAAGTATGAGTAAAAAAGCCTTATTTTCTAAGCAAAACAGAAAATTAATAAGTGATCCGCTTAATGATAGCAATCCTATTACTGTGCAAGTGTTAGGGATTTGTTCAGCTTTAGCAATTACAGTTCAGTTAAAACCTGCAATTGTCATGGCTTTATCTGTTTTAGCTGTACTTTCAGTAGCTAATGTAATTATTTCCTTATTACGAAATTTAATTCCTTCAAGAATTAGAATTATTGTTCAATTAATAGTTATTGCAGCTTTAGTAATTTTGGTTGACGAAGTTCTTGAAGCCTATATTTATGATGTTAGCAAAGAACTTTCAGTTTTTGTAGGCTTGATTATTACAAATTGTATTATCATGGGAAGGTTAGAGGCTTTTGGTATGGCAAATGGCCCTTGGAAATCTTTTTTAGATGGTTTAGGAAATGCTTTTGGCTATGGATGGATACTTATAGTGGTAGCATTTTTCAGAGAGTTATTAGGTTCAGGCACAGTATATGGCTATCCTATTATAGAAAAACTTGGAATTTATAATTATGGTTATGAAAATAATGGAATGATGATTTTACCACCAATGGCACTTATAACAGTTGGTATTCTCATTTGGATTCAACGCACAAAAAACACAAAATTAATAGAATCTAAATAAGAAAGATTATGCAAGAATTAGCAAACATATTTATCAAATCCATTTTTATTGACAATATGGTATTTGCTTATTTCTTAGGTATGTGTTCTTATTTAGCTGTATCTAAAACAGTAAAAACATCAATAGGTTTAGGTTTTGCAGTTATATTTGTATTAGGCATCACTGTTCCTTTAAATTATTTAATAGAAAACTATTTACTAAAAGAGGGAGCACTATCTTGGTTAAGTGATGAGTTTATATCTATTGATTTAAGCTTTCTTTCCTTTATTATGTTTATTGCCGTAATTGCATCAATGGTGCAATTAGTGGAGATGATAATAGAAAAATTTTCACCTGCTTTGTACAATTCTCTTGGTATATTTTTGCCGCTTATAGCAGTAAATTGTGCTATTCTAGGGGGTTCTCTCTTCATGCAAGAAAATGAT
>CAWVYN010000084.1:0-4289 GCA_963934425.1 uncultured Flavobacteriales bacterium
TAGCCCAAGGTTATACTAATAGAGGAGAAATAAAATGCAGAATTATTGAAGATTTATTGTATCAAAGTTTGCTTTTAAACCAAGCAAAAATTGATAGTTTGGAAATATCAGAGCAAGAAATTGATAGTGAATTAGAGAAAAGAATTCGTTATTTTATCAGGCAAGTTGGAAGCAAAGAAAAATTGGAAGAATTTTATGGAAAATCTATTATTGAAATAAAATCCGAGTTTAGAGATCTGATAAATGATCAATTACTCTCACAAAGAATGCAAGGAAGTATTACGACTGAAGTAAAGGTTACGCCATCTGAGGTAAAGAGTTATTTTAATAGATTACCAAAAGATAGTTTACCAATGATAGAGGCAGAGGTTGAAATTTCTCAGATTGTAATAAAGCCAGAGATTTCTAATCAGGAAAAAGACAGGATAAAAAACAAACTACTATCCTTCAAGGAAAGAATTACAAATGGAGAGGATTTTAAAGTGTTAGCTACTCTTTATTCTGATGATCCAGGTTCTGCTAAAAGTGGTGGTGAATTAGGTTTTGTAGGAAGAGGAGATTTGGTGCCTGCATTTGAAGCGGCCGCTTACAAGTTAAAAGGAAATGAAATTTCTAAGATTATTAAAAGCGAATTCGGTTACCATATAATTCAATTAATTGAGAGAAGAGGAGAGCAGATAAATGTGCGACATATTCTACTAAAACCAAAGGTGTCTTCTACCCGGCTTATGGAAACAAAAGAGCAAATAGAAAAAGTTGCCAAGCAGATCTCAGATAAGGAAATAACTTTTGAAAAAGCCGCATTAGATTTTTCGGATGATGAGAGTAAAAATAATGAGGGATTGCTTATCAACCCTAATTCAGGTTCTAGTATGTTTATTATGAAAGATTTAGATCCAACCCTTTATTTTGTGATTGAAAAGATTACACAAGGCGAGATTTCTGCCCCCATTATTATGGAATTAGAAGATGGACAAAAGGCATACAGAATAGTAAAACTTAGAAAGAAAACCATAGCACATACTGCTAATTTAATTGAGGATTATGATAAAATTAGAAATGTAGCTTTAGAGGAGAAAAAACAAGAAACAATAAATAAATGGTTGGAAGAAAAAATTGCAAAAACCTACATTAAATTAGAGGCAGAATTGCAAGATTGCACTTTTAATAATAAATGGATAATACAGTAAAATGGAAGAAAAAAAAATAAATTCAGATGTAAAAGCCATTGATGCTTTTGTAGAGGTTTTCAAAAACTTTAAATCAGAAATAGCTAAAGTAATTGTTGGGCAAGATGATGTTGTAGACCAAGTTCTTATTTCAATTTTTAGCAAAGGGCATTGTCTTCTGGTGGGTGTGCCAGGGCTTGCTAAAACGCTTCTTGTACAAACAATTTCCGATTGTTTAGGATTAAAATTTAATAGAATTCAATTTACCCCAGATTTGATGCCATCCGATATTGTAGGTGCTGAAATTTTGGATGAAAGTAGGCATTTCAAATTTGTAAAAGGACCTTTGTTTTCGAATATTATTTTGGCAGATGAAATAAATAGAACGCCACCAAAAACCCAATCGGCACTTTTAGAAGCAATGCAAGAACGCTCGGTTACAAATGCTGGGAATAAATATGAATTGGACAATCCCTTTTTTGTTTTAGCAACTCAGAATCCTATTGAGCAGGAAGGGACTTATCCTTTACCGGAGGCACAACTAGATCGTTTTATGTTCAATGTAATTTTAGATTATCCTCAGTTTGATGAAGAAATAAAGATTGTGAAGCAAACAACTTCTGATTTTTCTTCTTCTGTAAAAAAAATTATGAATGCAGAAGAGATTGTATTTTATCAGAGTACTTTAAGGAAGATTCCTGTAAATGATAATGTAATAGAATATACTGTAGGGCTTGTAGCAAAAACAAGACCAGAAACTGACATGGCTTCTGAGAAAATAAAAGAATATATTTCATGGGGAGCTGGACCTAGAGCTTCCCAGTTTATGCTTTTAGGAGCAAAATGCTATGCTGCTATAAATGGTAAATACTCCCCAGATATTGAGGATGTAAGAGCAGTAGCAAAACCCATTTTACGCCATAGAATTGTTAGAAACTATAAAGCAGAAGCAGAAGGAATTTCTGTGGATAATATTATCGATAGCATTTTATAAAGTATGATTCTTCCTATTGTAGCTTTTGGTTCCGGTGTTCTGAGAGAGAACTGTAAAGAAATTGTAAAGGACTATCCAGATTTAATACAATTAATTTCTGATATGTATGAAAGTATGTATACCGCAAATGGTGTAGGTTTGGCTGCTCCACAAATCAATAAAGCTATTCAGGTTTTTATCATTGATACAGCTCCTTTTTCAGAGAATGAGGAGAATGATATTATCCCCTTAAAACAAGTATTTATCAATCCTAAAATATTAGAAGAGAAAGGAGAGGAGTGGCTATTTAATGAGGGCTGTCTTAGTATTCCTGATATTAGGGAAGATATTTCTAGAAAATCTGAAATTAAGATAGAATTCTTCGATGAAAACTTCAAGAAGCATTCAAAAAAGTTTGATGGCTTAACCGCTAGGGTTATTCAACACGAATACGACCATTTAGGAGGTGTACTTTTTACCGATAAAATTAGTCCTTTACGCAAAAGAATGCTAAAAGGAAAACTAACAGATATTTCTAAAGGAAAGGTGGAAGTAAGTTATAAAATGCGATTTACTAAGCATTAATATTTTTTGCTTCAAAGTTTAACAAATCTTCTAATCTTTCTTTACTGCATTGGCTTTGTAACTTTCCTTCTTTTGCAAATGAAATCTCCCCATTTTGTTCAGAAACAATAATTACTATTGCATCAGAATCCTCAGAAATTCCAGCAGCAGCTCTGTGACGCATGCCTAAATGGGTAGGGAAATTGGTATTGTTAGTCACCGGAAGAACGCATCTTGCAGCAACCACTTTATTATCTCTAATAATAACTGCACCATCATGTAATGGGCTATTTTTATAAAATATACTCTTAAATAAAGGGATAGTCATTCTAGCATCAATTTGCACTCCAGATTCTGAGAAAAAAGCTAAATCATCTGTGTGTGTAATAACAATGAGTGCACCAGTTTTACTTTTTGATAAATCTTGACAGGCCTTGCAAAGCGTCGCCACATCTAAGATTTTATCTTCTTTACCAATATTAAATTTGAAAAAACCTTTGTTTCTTATCAATTTTCCTTTACCAATCATTATTAGAAACTTTCTAAGTTCTTGTTGAAAAACTATAACTAATATTATTACGCCAACCCCAATAAATTGCCCTAAAATTTCACTTAAAAGCTCCATGTGAATTGCATCTACCAATTTCCAAAGTAAATAGATAGAAATGAGACCAATAAAAATATTGATTGCTACTGTTCCTCTTACCAATTTATATAATTGATACATCAAAATAGCAACCAATACAATATCAAAAATACTGATGAAATCAAATTCTATGAAATCTAACAAATTCATTCTTTACAATTTTTGGCAAAATTAACAATTTTAATACATTCTACTGCTTGTTTTACATCATGAACTCTCAAAATATTTGCACCATTTTGTAATGCGACCACATTTGCTGCTGTCGTTCCGTTTAGTGCATTTTCTGCAGTTGTATCTAGTAGATTGTATATCATTGACTTTCTTGATATACCAGCTATAATTGGAAATCCGTATTTTTTAAATTTTTCTAAATTATTTAATAACTGATAATTATGCTGTATAGTTTTTCCAAACCCAAAACCGGGATCAATTATTATTTTTTGAAATCCTTTATTCTTTAATTGTTTGATTTTCTTTTCAAAAAAAGTCAAAATATCATCTACTACATTTTTATATTGTAGATTATCTTGCATCGTTTCAGGTGTACCTTGCATATGCATCATAATGTAGGGTATATCTAAGTCTACTACTAATTCAAACATTTTCTCATCCATTTCTCCTGCAGAGATATCATTAATCATATCTGCTCCATTTAGCAAACAAATTCTAGCAATTTCAGCATTGTAAGTATCCACAGAAATAATAATATCTGGAAAATGTTGTTTTACATCTGAGATGGCTGTAAGTAATCGTTTTTTCTCAGTTTCAAAATCAATGGGTTTAGATCCTGGTCTTGAAGATTGCGCGCCAATATCAATAATAGAAGCACCTTCCAAAAGCATTTTTTTGCATTTTTCAATTATTTTTTTTTTGCTGAGGTATTTTCCTCCATCAAAAAAAGAGTCGGTAGTAATGTTAAGTATTCCCATTACCTTTA
>CAWVYN010000085.1:0-4278 GCA_963934425.1 uncultured Flavobacteriales bacterium
CCAATTGTACCAGAAACTGTGTTTACTTGGCTAATAGTGTTTGGGTAAATGCCATTTCCATTATACTCATTATTGATGACCCAACTATTTACCCCTTGTGGTAATCCAAAAGAAGAATCGACCACAAAAGGATAGTTGCCAGTTTCAAAATCTTCATTAAAAATAAGGATAGAATTTTGCGTCCAAGCAAAAATTGGAAATAATAAAATAACAAAAAGAAGAAAAAAATATTTTTTAATTAAAAATGCCATATCTCTGATTATACAAAGATATAAATTTAAAATGAAAGTAGAAAAGGAGTTTTTTAGTTCAGTTTTTCCAAAATGGTAATAGCCGATTTCGCAATAATGCTTCCAGGACCAAAAACGCCACTTACCCCAGCTTCAAAAAGATAGTCATGATCCTTTTTTGGAATAACACCTCCAGCAATTACCAAAATATCACTTCTTCCCATTTTTTTCAAACCGTTAATTACTTTTGGAACAAGGGTTCTGTGCCCTGCTGCCAAAGAGGAAATCCCTAAAATATGTACATCATTTTCAATTGCCTGTTTAGCCACTTCTTCAGGGGTTTGAAATAGCGGACCTATATCGACATCAAATCCTAAATCCGCAAAGGAAGTGGCTACTATTTTTGCACCTCTATCGTGCCCATCTTGTCCCATTTTTGCCACCATGATTCTTGGTCTTCTGCCTTTTTCTTTGGCAAAATTATCAGCCAACTCTTTGGCTTTCTTAAAGTATTTATTGTCGTTTATTTCCATTTTGTAAACTCCTTTTATCAGCTGGTTTTGGGCTGTGTATCTTCCAAAAGCATTTTCCAAAGCATCTGAAATTTCTCCCAAAGTAGCTCTTTTACTTGCAGCATCAACTGCCAAACTTAATAAATTTTCTGAATCATTCTTACACCCTTTTGTTAAAGCATCTAGTGCATCTTGCACTGCTTTTGAATCTCTTTCTTCTTTTAGTTTATTTAAGCGAGAAATTTGCGCTTTTCGCACAGCCGTATTATCTACTTCTAGTATCTCAATTTCTGCTTCATTACTGCTATTTTTAAAGGCATTTACCCCAACAATGATATCTTTTCCGCTATCAATTCTTCCTTGTTTTCTAGCAGCTGATTGCTCAATTCTCATTTTAGGGATACCGCTTTCTATGGCTTTTGCCATACCGCCCAACTCCTGAATTTCTTGAATATGATTCCAAGCTCTTTCGGCTATTTGAGTAGTAAGATATTCTACATAATACGATCCTCCCCAGGGGTCAACCGTATCACAAATTCCAATATTATTTTGTAAATAAATTTGAGTGTCTCTTGCGATTTTTGCAGAAAAATCGGTAGGTAATGCAATTGCTTCATCTAGCGCATTGGTGTGTAAGCTTTGGGTTCCTCCCATTACGGTTGCCATTGCCTCTACAGTTGTTCTTGTAATATTATTGAAAGGATCTTGTTCTGTTAAGCTCCATCCAGAGGTTTGGCAATGTGTTCTTAGTGCCATTGATTTTGGGTTTTTCGGTTCAAACTGTTTCATTAGTTTTGCCCAAAGCATTCTAGCAGCTCGCATCTTTGCAATTTCCATAAAATGGTTCATTCCAATCCCCCAAAAAAAGGAGATTCTGGGTGCAAAATCATCAATTTTAAGTCCTGATTTTATTCCTGCCCTTACATATTCCAAACCATCAGCCAAAGTGTAAGCTAATTCAATATCTGCAGTTGCACCTGCTTCTTGCATATGGTATCCAGAAATAGATATGCTATTAAATTTGGGCATATTTTTACTCGTAAATTTGAAAATATCTGAAATAATACGCATAGAACTTTTTGGCGGATAGATATAAGTATTTCTTACCATAAATTCCTTTAAAATATCATTTTGAATAGTACCTGTAAGTTGTTCTAATTTTATGCCTTGCTCTTTGGCTACAACAATATAAAAAGCTAAAATTGGCAAAACTGCCCCATTCATGGTCATGGAAACGGACATTTTATCCAGTGGAATTTCATCAAATAGAATCTTCATGTCTAGCACGGAATCTATAGCAACCCCAGCCATCCCCACATCTCCTTCTACTCTCTTGTTATCTGAGTCATAACCTCTGTGAGTTGCCAAATCGAAAGCAACTGAAAGTCCTTTTTGCCCACTAGCCAAATTTCTTCTATAAAAAGCGTTTGACTCTTCAGCTGTTGAAAATCCGGCATACTGCCGAATGGTCCAAGGTCTAGAAACATACATGGTGGAATAAGGGCCTCTTAAGAATGGCGGAATTCCAGCTACAAAATTGTTGTATTCTTTTTCCTTTTTTGAGAAACTATTTGGTATTTCAATTTGCTCTGGAGATAGCCAATTTGCAGTATTTTTAACTTCAGATTGGCTTTGAGATATATCAAAATCTTTCAAAAGTTCAGTTGTTAAATATTCTATAAAATATGCACCAGCCGTTGGATCTTGCACTTTATCTAAAAAACTTTCATTTCTTAAAATATTTTGCTGATTGCGAGCTAACCTTTGTGAAAAGTCATTTGGTTCTTCAAACCTATTGTTATAATCAGGAATTAAAATGTTATCTGCACCTCCAAAGATAGATGACATTAGGGAAGTCGTACTTGCAATTAAGTTATTGTAAGGATGTTCAGTTTGCCAATTACTTGTATCAAGTTCTGCAAAAATAAATGGGTTTTTGCCGGTTTTTTCTTTCAACAAAATCCTAAATGCTCTGAGCTTTGCTATTTCTCTGAAAAAGTTTTCTGTTATATAGAAATGATATTGAATATTTCCATTTTCTTTTTGCCCTTGCTTTAAGGCGTTTTTTATTTGCTCTTTATCTGTTTCCCCTTCTACAAAAATAGTAGAGCAATAGGTAGGGTGTGTGAAACTCTCTATTTTGTGAAACGCCCCATACACTTTTTTGTTCTCAATAAAACTAACCCATTTATTTACAAATTCTGCAGTGTAATTTTTAAAATCAATTCGGATATGTTCTATAGAAACATTTTGGAGTAAAACTTCTAAATTATTAGGATTTATGAAACAAAGAGCGCTTACTTCATTTTGTAGAGCTAAAAGCGCTTTCTTATTTGCCTCTTTTGCATTTCTAGCATCAATTAATTGGCAAGCTTTCCAAGTATTTTCTTTCTTAATTGGCTGATTTTGTTCTACATTATCTGCATGGTAGAAAGGAAGGGTGCCATCCTCTGCAATAAGGGAGTTATACTCTTTTCCTTTTAAGTCGATTAGGATTTTTTCTTTCCAATCAGAAGCACTTAATTCTGAAAACTCTTCAAATAAATTACTCATCTTCTTTTTTTATCTCTTACAATAAAAACATCTTCATTATCTTTCTTCATTAAAAAACGCTCTCTTGCAAATCGTTCTTGCTCTTCCGGATTATTATTTAGATTATAAACTTTTGCACTATCCTTCTCTATTTCAGCTTTATAAAATTCTTGTTGTTCTTTCAATTGTTTAAACTCATTATTCATTTTTATTTGGGTAATGATATCGAAAGTATCGATAAAAAAAATCCAAACCAAAAAAATAAAAAAAGTAATGAGGTATTTGTTGCGCAAAGGAGCAGGCAGTTTTTGGTATAAATTTTTTATTTTTTTCATAGACGCAAAATTAAATAAAAAAAGTCCATCAAAAATGGAGTATCTTTATTGTTAATAATTTACTGTCCTAAGAAAGGGTACTTGTAATCTTTAGCGGGCACAAATGTTTCTTTAATTGTCCTAGGAGATACCCATCTTAATAAGTTTAAGATTGAACCTGCTTTATCATTTGTTCCTGAACCTCTCGCACCACCAAATGGTTGTTGTCCTACAACTGCACCAGTTGGCTTATCATTTATATAGAAGTTTCCTGCTGCATTTTCCAGCGCTTTTGTTGCATATTCTACAGCATATCTATCTACAGACAAGATTGCTCCAGTAAGTGCATATTCTGATGTGTTGTCAACTAATTCTAAAGTTTCTTCCCATTTGTCAGCATCATATACATAGATAGTCATTACTGGGCCAAAGATCTCTTCAACCATAGTTTTGAACTTAGGATTAGTTGTTACAATAATAGTTGGTTCAATAAAGTATCCAGTTGATTTATCATAATTTCCACCAGCAATTATTTCTGCATCATCAGCATTTTTTGCATAATCGATATAAGATGAAATGCTATCAAAAGCTTTTTCAGAAATTACAGCATTTATAAAATTTGAGATATCTTCAGGAGATCCTATATTAAATTCTTTAGTGTCTGCAATAATCTGAGTTTTCACATCATCC
>CAWVYN010000086.1:0-4231 GCA_963934425.1 uncultured Flavobacteriales bacterium
TCTGCTGCTAAATTATTTTTATCTACTGTAAATACAAATATCGTGCCAACCCAAGGAACTGCCATTGGCAAGGCAATAGAACTAAGTATGCGCTCCTTTAATATGGAAAACGGACAAAACAAGGCTATCATTATTATTACAGACGGAGAAAACCATGAAGATGATGCATTGGAGCAAGCAAAATTGGCAAACGAGAAAGGTGTTTTTGTGCATACGTTGGGCATGGGACTAAGTAAAGGTGGCCCAATTCCTATGTATAATAATTATGGAAATAATACGGGCTACCGAAAAGACAAAGAAGGTAATACAGTTATTAGTAAGCTGAACGAACGAATGTTGCAGGATATAGCCTCAGCCGGAAAAGGTACTTATGTAAGGGTAAATAACACCCAAGCTGGACTTTCTACACTTTTTGCAGAAATAAATAAAATGGAAAAAAAAGAAATTGGTACTATGATATTTGTTGATTACAAAGATAGATTTCAACTCTTTTTATCTATTGCATTATTGCTGTTGTTTTTTGATTTAATTTTGCTTAGCCGAAAAAATAAATGGAACTATTAATATGAAAAATATACTTTTTATTTTTATACTCTTGTTGCCATTTTTAATAAATGCGCAAAACAAGAAAAATCATTTGCGAAATGGAAACGATTTGTATGAAGATAGCTTGTATAATGAGGCAGAAATTGAATACCGAAAATCCTTAGAGAAGGATCAAGGTTATTTTGCTGCATCTTATAATTTAGCTGATGCTATTTACAAACAAGGAAGATTTAAGGAATCGGCTAATTTGTTTGATGCCTTAACTGATGATGCAAGAACAAAAGATGAAAAAGCTAAACTGTATCATAACTTGGGGAATTCTTTGTTGAAACAACAAAAATTGAAGGAGAGTATCACTGTATACAAAGATGCGTTGAGAAATAATCCGGCAGATGAGGATACAAGGTATAATTTAGCTCTTGCACAAAAAATGTTAGAAAAGCAACAAGAGCAAGAACAAGAACAAAATAAGGAACAAAAAGAAGAAGATAATAAGGAAAAAAATCAAGAAAAAGAACAAGAAAAGAATCAAGAAAAAGAAAAAAAGAAGCAAGAACAACAACCTCAAGAAAAAGAAGATATGAGTAAAGAGGCAGCAGAAGAAATGTTGGAAGCCCTGCAACAACAAGAAAAAGAATTACAAGAAAAATTACAAAAGAAAAAAGTGAAAGGAAAAAAAGTAAATGTTTTAAAAGATTGGTAAGTTGAGAAAGATTCTGTTCATATTATTTTTAGGATCTTTCTTTTTAGCAAATGGGCAGATTCATATTAGCTCTTCTAGTCAGAATAGTTTCCAATTAAGAACAAAGAAGTTAGGAACTTTTTATGTTACTAAAATTGAGCAAAATAATAATGGAAAAAAATCTGAAAAATGTATAATTAATGGTAATAATATTGATTGTAGTTTAATCTCAAAATGTAAAAACGGAAATTGTGATGAATTAGAAAATTACTTAATAAAAAATAAAGTTTTAAAAGTTTCTGGATCTACTAATAACCAAAAAAAGCAAAATACAGATAATAATACAAAAGCAGTAAGTGGAAATCAGCTTTATATTAAAGTAACTGCCAACAAAAAGAATATATATCAAGGTCAGCAAATTTTAGTTACTTATAAACTTTGTACTAGGGTGGATTTGGCCTCAACAGAGTTCTCAAAAAACCCATCATTAAATGGGTTTTGGACCGAAAACTTAAAAGTAAATAGTAAATTCAAAAGAGAAATAATTGATGGAGTTGCTTACAATGTGGCGATTGTAAAGAAAGCACTTCTCACTGCTCAGAAATCTGGTGAATTACAAATTGACCCTATGGAAATCCGTACTCAAGTTAGGGTGCAAAATAAAAATATGAAGCGAGATCCGTTTGATCCTTTCGGTATGTTTAACCAATATTCTACTATTGAAAAAATAGTAAGTTCTAAGCCAATTACAATAAATGTGAAGCCACTTCCAACTCCTAAGCCTACACACTTTTATGGAGGGGTTGGAAAATTAAAAATGGATGCAGAAGTGGATAATAAATCCATTAAGGCCAATGAAGCAATAAATCTTAAGATCACAATTTCTGGTAATGGAAATTTAGCGCTTCTTGAACCTTTTGATATCGCTTTTCCTTCTGATTTTGAGGTGTATGACCCTAAAATAACAGATAAAACTTTCAGTGCAAAAACACATACTGCTGGCAAAAAGATTTTCGAATATTTGCTTATCCCTCGCTTTAAGGGTAATTATGAAATACCAGCTATAAGTTATGCTTATTTTGATTATACTACAAAAAAATACAAAAGCATTCGTTCGGATAAAATTCCTATTACTGTACTAAAAGGAGAAGAACAAGAAAGTGGAATTACACTTGTAAATAAGAAAAAAGTAAAATTACTAAATAATGATATTCGGTACATTAAAACGGAAACTAATTTGCAAGAAAAAGGCAGCTATTTTTATAAATCTAACCTTTTTTGGGGGCTATTTATTTTACCAATTTTATTGCTTGTATCACTAATCGGCTATTTAAAAATAACAAACAAGATAGATGAAAATAGTGTTTTTAATAAAAGTAGAAAAGCAACTAATATTGCTCAAAAACGACTCAGAAATACACAAAAATACTTAAACATGAACGAAAAAGAACTTTTCTTTGAGGGTATTGAAAAGTCACTTTGGGGGTATTTTTCCGATAAATTTGCAGTAGAGCTCTCCCAGCTTTCAAAAGAAAGCATACAGCATTATTTTAGAAAAAACATGATAAACGAGAAAACCGAAATACAATTTATCACATTACTAAAAGATTGTGAATTAGCTCGATACGCGCCATCCGCTATGCAAAATAGTAAAATGGAAGCATTACTAAAATCGGCACAAGAAATAATAATTGAAGTAGAATCACAAAAGAAATGAAAAAATTATTTTTGATAATAGCTTTACTTTTTGCTGCAAATATTTTATTTGCTTCTAACACTTTGTTTGAGCAAGCTAACTCCTTTTACACACAAGAGAAGTATGAGGATGCTATTTTGTATTACGATAGTATTCAGCAAAATAGCTTGCAAAGTACAGAGCTTTTTTACAATATAGGAAATGCTTATTACAAATTACAAGATTGGCCTCATTGCATTTTGTATTATGAAAAAGCCCTCAAATTAGACGCCAATAATGAAGACGTTTTACATAATTTGGAGTTAGCTCAACTCAAAATTGTAGATAAAATAGAATCCATTCCTCCATTATTTTTTGAAAAATGGATAACTTCAATTATATCCTTTCTAAAAATGGATCATTGGGCATTACTTTGCACTTTCTTGCTTTGGCTTAGTTTCTTAGTTTTTGGAATAAAAAAACTTAGCCATTTTCAACTTCCTAAGAACCTTTTAATTGTTCTTTTGATTTTCTCTTTTTTCACTTTTATTTTTGCTGATAGGCAACTTCAGCAAAAAAGTAAACAAAAATCTGCTATTATTTTTTCCTCTTCCTTAATAGTAAGAAGTGCGCCCTCTTTTAGTGCAAATGATTTGTTTTCTCTTCATTCTGGAAGCAAAATACTTATCACAGACCAAATAGGACAATGGATCCACATTCAGCTTACAAACGGTAATAAGGGATGGATACTAAAAGAATATTGCAAAGAGATTTAAGTAATATTTAAAAAAATCATTTTTTATAGTCTTATTTTTATTCCTAATTTTTGATGCTTTTTTAGTATATTTGTGGCTACTTAATAATTTAACAAAGCCAACAGATGAATAAACTAACGAAAAATCTTCTTATTATTACTATTTTCTTATCTAGTATTCTAGGCACTGCCAAAGCAGGGAATAGTTGGGAAGTTTATTATGAAGACACCCAATTAAAAATCTCATTCTGTCAAATACAATGCGATCTTGATAATCAATTTAATCAAGAATTTGTGGTACTTAAAATTGAAAATCTAACTTCTAACACTTTATTGGTGCAATGGGATAGTAAAATCTGGTTTGATGAATCTTGTATAAATTGTGAACAAGACAGTCCTGAATTTCGTAAAGAAATTAGGATTGAAAGCAAAAAAATAATGGAGGGGAATTGTTCTGAGCATAATGCTTTAAGAATTTTTTCCAGATTTACCGATAATTTGGAAGATATGCCAGGAGTGAATAAGATTATAAAACTAACAAAATTTGAATTAAAAAACTTAACTATAAAAGATG
>CAWVYN010000087.1:0-4222 GCA_963934425.1 uncultured Flavobacteriales bacterium
CTCCTCCTTTTACTTTGAATGTAGCCATTTATCTTCTTTTATATCCTTTTTTGTACTTGTAGTTTTTCCCTTTCTTTTTAAGCTTTATATAAGTTCTTGGTTTCTGAATATCCTTATCGTCAATCAATTGAAAATCTGCATGTGTTTTTACTTTTCCCTCTGATAACTCGTTAAGGTGTTTTAATATTGTTTCATCATTCACAAATGCTTTATTCCAACAGATGTAATCTTTTTTCATATGATTAGCAATCATTCCAGCCATAATCTCTTTAAGTTCTCCTTCTTCCATTGTGCAGGCATAAGCTATCATCTTTTCAATATTCACACCATAAAAAGGGAAACGAATTTTTGTTTTAGGATAATCCATTTTTTTTGGCTTTTCCTCTAATTTTTCCTTTTCCGGTTTTGGGTAAGGCGATTCTACATCAATCTGAAAATCAGACATAATAAATAAATGGTCCCAAAGTTTGTGGGTAAAATCTTTAATATCCCTTAAGTGTGGATTTCTTTGTCCCATAAAAGCTATGATGGCATTTACACATTTTTGTTGTTCCGCTTTATCTTTCAGATTTGTAGCGTGAGCAATCATTTTTTGCACATGCCTTCCATATTCTGGAATGATAAGATGTTCTCTTTCAGTATTGTATTCCATTGTAAAAATTTTGTGCCAGCAAAAGTAGTAAAAATAGAGGTGAGATGCTTAGATAATAGATATTAGATTTTCAAATCAATAAATTAGTCAATTATGATTCTCTTCTCTACAGTGCCATTATCATAAATGTAAAATAGTGATGTATTCTTTTTGTAAGGGGTTTTTCTTCCTAAAACATCGACAATCTTTATTAATGTTCTTTCAGAGGAATTAATCTCGTCAATAGCAGAAGTGCCATTATTACAAAGGTTATGATTCAATAAATTTTGCCTAGACTGATTGATAGCTGCAATCATACGAATTTTTTGCCCCTGAGTAAACATGTTCATACAAGCATCATTGGTATAATCCATATAATTCATGAACATATCGCCATCTGCATTAGTAGTTCCGCAAGAATTTGCATTGTGCGGAAAAGAAGGACAACTATAATTTTCTTCTTCCTGAGTTGGGGTATCACTTACATTATCGTTTCCACAACTTCCCCAGCCTCCTCCCCAAAGGTGTTCTAAATTGAGCCAATGCCCTACTTCATGAGTTGTAGTTCTACCTTTATTATAAGGTGATTGCACAGTGCCTTGAGTTCCAAAATAATTATAACCAATTACTACTCCATCATCTGAACCAATATTCCCAAAAGGAGGTGTTGCATAACCCAAAAGATTACCTCCTAGATTACAAACCCAAATATTTAAATAATCATTATTTGGCCAAGCATTTTTTCCGCCACTAGAGGCATCTTTAACAGGATCCCCTTGTATAGAAAAGGAGCTTTGAGAGGTTTGTGTTCTAGTAATGCCATTAGTGTTATTTCCGCTTGGATCTGTACTTGCCAAGCAAAATTCAATTTCACAATCTGCAGAAACTGATTTCCATACGCTTGGGGTCATAATTGTGTCTATATTTATTCTTCTATAATCATTATTTAATACAGTTATTTGCGATTGGATTTGCTGATCAGAAATATTTTGTTGAGGAGAATTATAAACAACATGCACTACAACAGGAACGGTGATAATTGATTTTAACTGATAATTGGTATTATCCTGTATCCACTTTTGAATACTCTTTTCTAGAGTTATTTTTTCATCCATAATTTTGGGGTGATTGTGTTCTAAAAAATGTAAATAATCAGTTGTTCCACATCTCTCTTGAGCAAATAATGTAGTGCTAAATAATAAAATTAATATAAAGTCAATTACTTTTTTCATTTCTCAAATATTCGGAACAAAAATAGAGAAAGTTTGTCGTACATAACCAGAATAAAAAATAAATCTTACTTACCCAAAAAAACATTCGCTTTCTTTTTGTTAGAGTGGTTTAGTTTTTATAGATTTGCACCCCATTTTGAAAATAAAAAATAATGTACGCAATAGTTGAAATAGCAGGACAGCAATTTAAGGTAGAGAAAGATCAGCAGATTTTTGTTCACCGATTGGATTCAAAGGAAGGAGAAAAAGTCACATTTGACAATGTGCTTTTAATTGAAACCGGTGGAAAAGTGAAAGTTGGGTCACCAAATGTGAGTGGAGCAAAAGTAACCGCCAAAGTCTTAGAGCACCTAAAAGGAGATAAAGTAGTTGTATTCAAAAAGAAAAGAAGAAAAGGCTATAGAGTAAAAAATGGCCACAGACAATATCTTTCAAAAATTGAAATACAAAAAATAGATGAAAAAGCAGCAGCTAAAAAAGCAGTAAAACCTAAAGCAGCAGCAAAACCAAAAACTAAAAAAGCTCCTGCAAAGAAAACTACTGCAAAAAAAACAACTAAAAAAGAGGAATAACAAATAAAACGATAAAGTTATGGCACATAAGAAAGGAGCAGGTAGTAGTAAAAACGGAAGAGAGTCGCATAGTAAACGGCTTGGAGTGAAAATATATGGTGGGCAAGCAATCATTGCCGGAAACATCATTGTTCGTCAAAGAGGAACTGTTCATAATCCTGGAGAAAATGTAGGTATGGGAAAAGACCACACCCTTTTTGCTCTTACTGATGGAAAAGTTCAATTCACAAAAAAAAGAAATAATAGATCCTATGTTTCGGTAATTCCTAACTAAGAGGTTCTTACTATAAAATACATTCAAAGAGCTCTTGAGAAATCAAGAGTTTTTTTGTGTAAATTTGTTTCCGATTATAAAATAACAAAAATGTTATATATCCCTTACTTACGAGAGCATAAAAATGAAATCATTGAAAAACTTAAAATCAAAAATTTTGAGGCAAATGAGATAATTGAGAATCTTCTTGTTAAAGATAATGAAAGAAAAAAAACTCAAAAAGAATTGGATGATTTGCTTTCCAAAAGTAATCAGTTATCCAAAAAAATTGGTGAAATGCACCAAAGCGGACAAGCCGATAAAGCAAATGAAATAAAAGTAGAATGTGCCGGGATAAAGGAAGATGCTAAAATTCTTCAAGAAAAATATACAACACTAGAAAAAGAAATAACAGAAGTATTAGTTCAGATTCCTAATGTGCCTCACCCAAGCGTTCCAAATGGAAGTTGTGATGCAGATAACAAAATGATAAAAGAAATTGGAGAAAAGCCAAATCTGCATGAAAACGCCAAACCACATTGGGAACTTACTACCGATTTTAATTTGATTGATTTTGAGTTGGGAAACAAAATTACAGGCACTGGATTTCCTGTCTATAAAGGAAAAGGTGCACGTTTGCAAAGATCACTAATTGCTTACTTTTTGGATAAAAATACTGAGGCAGGATACACAGAATTCTTACCGCCTATTCTGGTGAATGAAACTTCCGGATTTGCTACTGGGCAACTTCCTGATAAAGAAGGGCAGATGTATCATATTACTGAAGATAACTTGTATTTGATTCCTACTGCTGAGGTGCCAGTTACTAACTTTTTTAGAGATGTAATTGTAAAAGATTTTCCAATAAAATGTACTGCTTATACTCCTTGTTTTAGAAGAGAAGCAGGTTCTTATGGTAAAGATGTAAGAGGACTTAATCGCTTACATCAATTTGATAAAGTGGAGATTGTGCAAATTCAACATCCTGAAGAATCTTATGCCACTTTAGACAATATGGTAAAACATGTTGCTTCTATTCTAGATGAATTAGGATTGCCTTATAGGATTCTACAACTTTGTGGAGGCGATTTAGGTTTTACTTCTGCCCTTACGTTTGATTTTGAGGTGTATTCTGCTGGGCAAGATAAGTGGCTGGAAGTAAGTTCGGTTTCAAACTTTGAAAATTATCAAGCCAACAGATTAAAACTAAGGTATAAAGATGAGAATGGTAAATCTCAACTTTGCCATACTCTAAATGGAAGTGCCTTGGCACTGCCTAGAATTTTCTCCGCTTTGATAGAAAATAATCAAACAGACAAGGGAATAAAAATCCCAAAAGCATTGCAAAAATATACTGGCTTTGACATTATAGACTGATGAAAAAGATATTGCTTTTATGCATGTTTGTAAGTGTCTTTGTTTTTGCTCAAAATAATCAGGCAAAGTTGGCATATCAGCATTACAGTCAAGGCGAGTATAACAAAGCGATTGAGCTTTATAAAGAACTTAATAAAAAAACAGTTTCTGCTGCATA
>CAWVYN010000088.1:0-4203 GCA_963934425.1 uncultured Flavobacteriales bacterium
AGCAAGAGCAAGAAGTTGTAGCAGAAACTCCAATTGAAGAAGTTGTTGATGAAAACACAGAGAAACAGGAAGAAACTACTCCTGTTATTGAAGATTCAAAAGAAGAAATACAAGAATCGGAAGAAACACCAAAAGAAGAAGAAAGCAAAACGGAAAAAAATACAGAAACTTCAGAAGAAGAAACTGAGCAAGAGCAAGAAGTTGTAGCAGAAACTCCAATTGAAGAAGTTGTTGATGAAAAAGTGGATGAGGTAAAAGAATCAACTAAAAATAAGAAAGAGGAAAAAGAAGAGGATTTTGATTGGGATAAATTAGATTCTTCTGATTACAATGAAAAACAGTGGAAAGATTTAGAGCAAGAATATCTACCTACTTTAAGCTCAGTAGAAGACAAGAAAGTTTTGGATGGAATAGTTGTAAGAGTTACCGATAGAGAAGTAATTGTAGATATCAATTTTAAATCAGATGGTGTAATTAGCCGTACGGAATTTCGATATAATCCAGATTTAAAAGCAGGCGATACGGTTGAAGTTTTAGTTGAGAAGCAAGAGGATAAAAACGGACAACTAATTTTATCTCACAGAAGAGCAAGAGTACTTAGAGCTTGGGAAAAAGTAAACACTGCAGAAGATACAGGAGAGATTGTAGAAGGAACAATTAAAAGCCGAACAAAAGGCGGAATGATTGTTGAGATTTTTGGAATTGAGGCCTTTTTACCTGGATCTCAAATTGACGTGAAACCAATCAGAGATTATGATGAGTATGTAGGGAAGAAAATGGAATTTAAAGTGCTGAAAGTGAATGAAGCATTTAGAAATGTTGTGGTTTCCCACAAAGCACTTATTGAAGCGGATATTGAAGAGCAGAAAAAAGAAATAATGTCTAAGTTAGAAAAAGGACAAGTGCTTGAAGGAATAGTGAAAAACACAACTTCTTATGGTGTGTTTATCGATTTAGGAGGTGTTGATGGCCTTATTCATATCACTGATCTTTCTTGGGGAAGAATTTCTCATCCAGAAGAAATTGTAACACTTGATGAAAAGATTAATGTTGTAATCCTTGATTTTGATGAAGGTAAAAAACGAATTCAATTA
The DNA here is from genome assembly GCA_963934425.1 of uncultured Flavobacteriales bacterium. GTDB lineage: Bacteria > Bacteroidota > Bacteroidia > Flavobacteriales > BACL11 > DUAL01. The sequence continues at coordinate 1,095 of CAWVYN010000088.1, forward strand.
GGATTAAAGCAATTAAGTAAACATCCTTGGGATTCTTTAGATGAAAGCTTGAAAGTTGACGATAAAGTAAATGGTAAAGTAGTAGTAGTTGCGGATTATGGTGTTTTTGTAGAAATTCAACCAGGAATTGAAGCCCTTTTACATGTTTCTGAAATGTCTTGGTCAACTCACCTTAGAAGCGCAAATGACTTCTTCAAAGTTGGAGATGAGATAGAAGCACAGATTCTCACACTTGACAAAGAAGAAAGAAAGATGTCTTTAGGAATAAAGCAAATGCAAGTAGATCCTTGGTCAGTAATTACTAAAAAATTCCCAGTGGATTCCAAACATAATGTGAAGGTTATAAACTTTACTAACTTTGGAATATTTGTGGAATTGGATGAGGGAATTGATGGATTAGTTCATATTTCCGATTTATCTTGGACTAAAAAAGTTAAGCATCCAGCAGAATTTACTTCTGTAGGAGAAATGCTTGATGTTGTTGTTTTAGAAATTGATATCGAAAACAGAAGAATTAGTTTAGGGCATAAACAATTACAAGACAATCCTTGGGATACTTATGAAACTATATTTATTGAAGGAAATATATATAAGGGAAAAATCACAGAAATGTTTGATAAAGGTGCATTGGTTGCCTTAGAGCATGGTGTTGAAGCATTTGCGCCAAAACGCCATTTAGAAAAAGAAAGCGGAGCAAGTGCAGGAGTTGGGGAAGAATTGGATTTTAAAGTGTTAGAATTTTCAAAGGAAAACAAAAAGATTCTTCTCTCGCACACGACTACTTTTAAAGAAGAAGAGAAAAAAGAAAAAAAGAAAGCAATCAAGTCAACCAAGAAGGTAGTAGAAAAGATTCAGAAGACACAACAAAAATCTACGCTAGGAGATCTGGATGCCTTATCAGAGATAAAGGATGATATTGATAAAAAAGAGAAAACTAGTGATGATTAAATAAATTAAAGCCCCAATTTTTTGGGGCTTTTTTTAATACTATATTTGCCAACGCAAATGAAACACAAAAAAATAATAATCAATAAAAGTAAATTCAACATCATCGTTGAGAGATTATCCCATCAGCTTATTGAGAATCATGGAGATTTTATGCAAACAGTTTTAATTGGTATTCAGCCAAGAGGAACTCATTTATGCAATAGAATCCACCAAAAACTTTCCTCTCTATTATCCAATAAAAACATTAAAGTTGGAAATTTAGATATTACTTTTTATAGGGATGATTTCAGAAGAAGGAAAGATCCGATTGAGCCACAAGCTATGGATATTGATTTTTCGATTGAAGGAAAACATGTGATACTAATTGATGATGTGCTTTACACCGGCCGATCAGTTCGAGCTGCTATGGATGCCCTTATGGCTTTTGGTAGGCCGAAATCTGTTGAACTAACGGTGTTTATTGATAGAAGATTTAGTAGGCATTTGCCAATTCAACCAAATTATGTTGGGCAGAAAGTAGACTCTATTGCTTCTGAAAAAGTGATTGTGGAATGGGAAGAAATTAGAGGAAAGGATCAGGTTATTTTGTTAAATTCAGAGAAATGAAAACATTATCTGCAGAACATTTATTAGGAATTAAATACTTAACAAAAGAAGATATATCTATAATCTTTAAAACGACAGATAACTTCAAGAAAATTATTAATCAGCCGATCAAAAAAGTGCCATCATTAAGAGATATAACGGTTGCTAATTTGTTTTTTGAGAACTCTACTAGAACTAAATTATCGTTTGAGCTTGCCGAGAAACGACTCTCTGCAGATGTAATTAATTTTTCTGCTGCTGCTTCTTCTGTCAAAAAAGGAGAAACTTTGATTGACACAGTCAATAATATACTAGCAATGAAAGTAGACATGGTAGTGATACGGCATCCAAATCCTGGTGCTTCTATTTTTCTTTCTAGAAATATTGATGCAAAGATTATCAATGCAGGAGATGGAACGCATGAACATCCTACACAAGCACTTTTGGATGCTTATTCCATAAGAGAAAGATATGGGGAAGTAAAAGGTAAAAAAATTGTAATTATTGGCGATATTTTACATTCAAGAGTGGCCTTATCAAACATTTATTGCTTGCAGAAATTAGGTGCTTACGTGAGGGTCTGTGGTCCATCAACTCTAATTCCAAGATTTATTAATAAATTAGGAGTAAAGCATATTAGCAATCTGAAAGAAGCCTTAAATTGGTGTGATATTGCTAATGTTCTCCGTATTCAATTAGAACGACAAGATGTAAAATATTTACCTTCACTTAGGGAATATGCTATGGTTTTCGGCATCAATAAAGAGCTATTAATGAATTTGGATAAAGAAATTACAATTATGCATCCAGGACCTATTAATAGAGGGGTAGAATTAACCTCTGATGTAGCAGATTCTGGGCAATCTATTATCCTGGACCAAGTAGAAAATGGGGTAGCTATACGCATGGCAATTCTTTATTTGCTTGCAGGGAAAGTTAAGAAAAATGGAAAATAAAATCATTAACGGACATACTTTGGTTTTTACTTTAAATGGAAATAATTCCTTTGAAAATATTACAGTTCTAGATGAGATTTTAAATTTTATAGCTGATCTTTCTGATGTTGATATCAACACCTTAAATTCTATTAAAAATAATTTAACTAAATTTGGCATTTCTGTTTCTAAGAATAAAGGTACATTTGTATTGGTAAGTAAATATTCATTTGATGATACACTGAACATTGTTCCAACTTTGCAGGAAGCACAAGATTTCATAGAAATGGAAGAAATAGAAAGACAACTAGATTTCTAATTATTAACCATAAAATCAAGAATTATGAGAAAAGCCGTACTTATTTTAACGCTAATTTTTAGCTATACATTAGGTTTTGCACAATGCATACCTAACTCTTTATATCAAGATTCGGTGTATAATATTTGGCCAGACACTATTCAAAATCTTCCACATGCTACTCAAGGGGTAAATTATTATACTCAAATTGATCTTAAAACACCAACAACTTTAATTGAAGCTGCTAGTGGTGACTCATCACTAACTACAATAGATACTTTAGGAAATTCTTATTATATTGGAACTTGGCCAGTGGACAGTATGGTTATGGTGTCAACAATTG